>NZ_JBRJXU010000111.1:0-75713 GCF_057467645.1 Zarconia sp. | reverse complement strand
GAACACTTGCTCGATTAAATCTTGCTGATAGTCTCGCAGGGCATATTTCATCGGGAATCGCGAAAACTCAAAAGAACGTCAGGCACGGAATAATATAGCAACTGCCACACCTGTTAGGGCATCGTGAAGGTGAGCTTTCTTGAGCAGGCAATCGCGGTGAGTAGGGGGAGAGAAGAAAATGCGAGCCTTGAGCTTGATTTCTCGAGTGTCCTAACCGCCTTGGCGACGGCTATAACGTCAGTTCGGATTAAGGATACTTGAAAGTCGAGGTATAGCGCCTCGCACTGGTTTATTTACACGAATCGAAGAAATAGGTATTCCCCATTCCCCCCGACCCCTTTCCCCACCCTCACCGGAAACTTTCGATCCCGAACTGACGTTAAACAAATGCAATATGGCCCCCATAAACTCGTAAAATAGTCAGGATTTACCAAAAATCATTGCACCTTAGACCGCGATCTCAACGAGACCATCAATATTCTGAATGCGGCCTGAAGTACGGTAGGGCATACCGGAACTCACGCTTCTGGAGACTTAGCCTCTATTTAGATTGGTGAAAACCTGTCTAAGCAAGCTGGGTCGATGAAGGAAGAATCCCCTCGCCTAAAGGCAGGGGAGTGTCAATCAACAAGCGTGTCGATCGCCATCTGAAATATCTGGGGTAACCCCCGCCATTGACCCATCTCACCCCTAAACTGCCATGCCTCGTCGCCAAGACCTGAAGAAAATTCTCCTCCTCGGTTCGGGTCCGATCGTCATCGGACAAGCTTGCGAATTCGACTATTCGGGAACTCAAGCCTGCAAAGCCCTGCGGGAAGAGGGATACGAAGTTGTATTGGTCAACTCTAATCCTGCTACGATCATGACCGATCCCGGAACGGCCGATCGCACCTACATCGAACCCCTAACGCCGGAATTGGTGGCAAAGGTGATTGCTAAAGAGCGTCCCGATGCCATTCTACCGACGATGGGAGGACAAACGGCTCTCAACTTAGCCGTGGCACTGGCAGAAAATGGCGTACTCGACGAGTTTGGGGTAGAACTAATCGGGGCCAAACTCCCCGCCATTAAAAAAGCCGAAGATCGCGATCTCTTCAAACAAGCGATGGAAAAAATCGGCGTGGCGATGTGTCCCTCCGGCATTGCTACCACCCTCGAAGAAGCCAAGCAAATCGGGGCTGAGATCGGCACCTATCCTCTGATTATCCGTCCGGCATTTACCATGGGCGGTTCCGGGGGCGGCATTGCTTACAACCAAGAGGAACTCGAAGAAATCTCCCAAGCCGGACTCGACGCCTCGCCGGTGAGTCAAATCCAGGTGGAACAATCCCTGATTGGCTGGAAAGAGTACGAACTCGAGGTGATGCGGGATTTGGCAGATAACGTGGTGATTATCTGCTCGATCGAAAATATCGACCCCATGGGCATCCATACCGGTGATTCGATTACCGTCGCCCCGGCGCAAACCCTCACGGACAAAGAATACCAGCGCCTTCGGGATGCCTCGATCGCCATTATCCGGGAAATCGGGGTCGAAACGGGGGGATCGAACATTCAGTTTGCCGTCAATCCGGTAAACGGCGATGTCATCGTCATTGAGATGAACCCCCGCGTCTCCCGCAGTTCGGCCCTGGCTTCCAAAGCCACGGGATTCCCGATTGCTAAATTCGCCGCGAAGCTTGCCGTCGGCTACTCCCTCGACGAGATTCCCAACGACATTACCCGCAAAACCCCCGCCAGTTTTGAACCCACGATCGATTACGTGGTGACCAAAATTCCTCGATTTGCCTTCGAGAAATTCCCCGGAACCGAAGCCGTCCTCACCACCCAAATGAAGTCCGTGGGGGAAGCCATGGCCATCGGCCGCACCTTCTGCGAGTCATTCCAGAAAGCCTTCCGTTCCCTGGAAACCGGGCGTTTGGGTTGGGGCTGCGATCGCACGGAAAAACTCCCCAACCTCTCGCAAATTCGCGCCGGATTGCGCACGCCGAATCCAGAACGGATGTTCACCGTCCACCAAGCCATGCAAGTGGGGATGTCGGTGGAGGAAATTTACGAACTGACCGGCATCGATCCTTGGTTTCTCGATCGCTTTGCCGAATTGCTGGAGACGGAGAAATGGCTCAAACGCACTCCCCTCAAAGACATTACCAAAGAAGAAATGTGGGAGGTGAAGCAGCAAGGATTCAGCGACGGACAAATTGCCTTTGCCACTCGCAGCCACGAAGATGAAGTGCGCGCTTGCCGCCAGGGATTAGGGGTGCAACCGGCTTACAAAGTCGTCGATACCTGCGCGGCGGAGTTTGAAGCCTTCACCCCCTACTACTATTCCACCTACGAGGAAGAATCGGAAGTTCTTCCCTCCGATAAGCCCAAAGTGATGATTCTCGGGGGCGGCCCCAATCGCATCGGCCAGGGAATCGAGTTCGACTACTGCTGCTGTCACGCCTCCTTCTCCCTCCAGGATGCCGGGTTCGAGACGATTATGGTCAACTCCAACCCCGAAACCGTCTCCACGGACTACGATACCAGCGATCGCCTTTACTTCGAGCCGCTGACTCAAGAGGATGTCCTCAATATCATCGAAGTGGAGCAGCCGGTGGGGATTATCATCCAGTTCGGCGGACAAACCCCCCTGAAGTTAGCAGTTCCATTGCAGAAGTATCTCGAAGCCAACCCCGATTGCGCGACCGAAATCTGGGGTACGTCTCCCGAGTCGATCGATATTGCCGAAGATCGCGAACGGTTCGAGCAAATTTTGCGCAAACTCGATATCCTTCAACCCCCCAACGGCATCGCCCGCAGTTACGAAGAAGCCCTGAAAATCGCCGGGCGCGTGACCTATCCCGTAGTAGTGCGTCCCAGCTACGTCCTCGGGGGTCGGGCGATGGAAATCGTCTACTCCGATACGGAGTTGGAACGGTACATGAAGTTTGCGGTAGAGGTCGTACCCGATCGCCCCATCTTAATCGATAAGTTCCTGGAAAACGCCGTGGAAGTGGATGTGGATGCGATCGCCGATCAAACCGGACAAGTGGTCATTGGCGGCATCATGGAACACATCGAACAAGCCGGCATCCACTCCGGCGACTCCGCCTGCTCGATTCCCTACGTGGGACTCTCCGACGCGGCGGCTGCCACGATTCGGGAATGGACGGTGCAACTGGCCACCGAACTTAAAGTCATTGGGTTGATGAACATCCAGTATGCCGTTCAGGGCGATCGGGTGTACATCCTCGAAGCCAATCCCCGCGCCTCTCGTACCGTTCCCTTCGTCTCCAAAGCCATCGGCGCGCCGCTGGCCAAACTGGCCTCTCGCGTCATGTCCGGCGAATCCCTCGAAACCCTGGGCTTTACCGAAGAACGAATTCCCCAACACATCGCCATTAAGGAGGCGGTACTCCCATTTAATAAATTCCCCGGCACCGATACCCTCCTCGGCCCCGAAATGCGCTCGACGGGGGAAGTGATGGGTATCGACACCGGTTTCGGAAAAGCTTTTGCCAAAGCATTGCTGGGGGCCGGAGACCAGATTCCCCTCTCGGGAACGGTGTTCGTCTCGATGAACGATCGCAGCAAGCAGTTCATCATCCCCACCGTCAAAGACTTGATCGAACTCGGCTTCAAGATCGTTGCCACCGCTGGAACCCGCCAAGCTCTCAAGGAAAACGGCATCGAGGATGTAGACTTAGTACTCAAACTCTCCGACGGCCGCCCCCACGTCATCGACGTGATTAAAAACGGGCAAATTCAGCTCATTCTCAATACTCCCTCCGGAGAAGATGCCTTTGCCGAAGGACAGCTCATTCGCCGCACGGCACTCGCTTACAAAGTTCCGCTGATTACCACTATCGCCGGGGCCAAAGCTACTGCAGCGGCGATTCGATCGTTGCAGTCGGAAACCCAAGAGGTGAAAGCCGTGCAGGATTACTTTAGTTAATTAGGATGTAGGGTGTGGGGAAAATATATCTCCCCTTCCTCCCCTTCCTCCTCTGCCCGGAAAACACCTTCCCCCCAACGGGGCGATCGCTTAAGATAGGGAGTCAGCAAGACCTGATGGGCAAGCTACAACTCCAACATCTTACAAATAAAAATGGTACTTACGCCTTCCACGATGTTGCCCCTTGGCACTTTGGCACCGGATTTTCAACTCCCCGATGTCGTTTCCGATCGCACCCTTTCTCTGGCTTCCTTTGCCTCGAAAAAAGGATTGTTGGTCATGTTTATCTGCCAGCACTGTCCCTTCGTCATCCATATCAAGCACCAATTGTCCAATTTAGGAAAAGATTACGCCAACTCGGAACTGGGTATTGTGGCGATTAGTTCCAACGATGCGGATAAATACCCCGATGACGGACCTGAAAGTTTAAAGAAGATGGCGACGGAGTGTGGCTTTACGTTCCCCATCTGTTACGACGAAAGCCAGGAGACAGCGAAAGCGTATACGGCCGCGTGTACCCCAGACTTCTTTTTGTTTGACAAAGAGCAGAGATTAGCGTACAGAGGGCAACTCGACGATAGCAGGCCGGGTAACGATAAACCCGCCAATGGTAAGGATTTACGAGAGGCGATCGATCGACTGCTCGCGGGTGAGGAAATCGACCCCGATACGCAAAAACCGAGCATCGGTTGCAACATCAAATGGAAGCCGGGAAACGAGCCAGATTATTTTAAAAATTAATGTCAGTTCGGGAGCGGATAGTTTCCGGTGAAGGTGGGGAATAGGGAACGGGGAACGGGGAATGATGATTCTGCTAACTGTTGTTATCCCAAATTGCTCGAGCGAGAACTGCAATTTGTAGAACTCGGCAATTTCCTCTTCCCCCATTTCCCGACAAAACCCTCGAAACTCAACCTCTAAGCAGAGGCTTGTTGCAGCAAGGGATCGAGTTTGCCCCGACGATCTAAAGCGTGAATATCGTCGCAGCCGCCAACGTGCAAATCGTCGATAAAAATTTGCGGCAGGCTGCGTTTACCATTGGATCGTTCGGACATCTTATCCCGCGCATCTTCATCACCATCGATGGCGTACTCGGTGTACTCGACTCCTTTGCGATCGAGCAAGGCTTTGGCGCGAATGCAAAACGGGCAGCTACTCCAGGTGTAGATTTCAACGTTGGCAGTCATGGGGTGTTGTGGCTGAATTTAACATTTCTTAAATTTTAGCTCGAATGGAACCGTTGCTCTCATTCGGGGTGGGTGGGCAGTTGAATGGCAAGTATGAAAGGGAAATGCTCGCACGAAAAACTTCCCACCCTGCACATTTCCGAGGTGGGGCTTGCTATAGTCGTTCCCACCTCTTGCGCGATCGGTGTTTCTGGTTCGGGAACGAGGAATGGAACATTCCGATCGAGTGCGATCGTGTCAAGAAACGGCTCGCGAGGCACTGTACATCCGACCCACTCTCGATCGAATTTCAACCCCTAAAATTCTACCCAACTTATCGATCGGACAACTTGTTCAAACTGATGAGGGTATTGGTGCGAGTGAAGGGATTCCAGGTTTCGAGTTCTTGTCTCGGGTGCGATCGCAGCATCGATAGCATCGTATCCGTTAATCCGCGAGCGAGGGTAAAGTCAGCACCGGCAATGTTTTGTAAATGTTCGAGATTGGCGCCGGTTAAATCCGTGGCTCGCAAATCGGCAAACTGCAACTCCGCCCCGTTGAGTCGGGTATCGCACAGGTTCGCCCCGCTCAGAAATGCGTATTGCAGGTTCGCACCGCTCAGCGCTGCCCCCTCGAGATTAGCTCCCGTCAAATCCGCCCCGCTCAAATAAGCCCCCCGCAGATTGACCCCCCGTAAGTCGGCCCCTCGCAGATAGGCCGTATTGAGGTAGGCACCGCTCAAATTCGCACCGGGTCCCACCGCGCCGGAGTTTTTGTAGGCATATCCCTCGGGCCAAACCGTATGGCGATCGTAGCGCGCCACCTGTAACTTTGCCCCTTCGAGATTGGCATGGGTCAGATTGCACCCGTTGAGAACCGCTCGGTTTAAGTAGGCATTTTCGAGGGAAGCGCTATCGAGTTGAGCGTTACTTAAATTGGTGTTGCGTAAATCCGCACCGCTTAAGTTAGCCTGGTTTAGATTCGCCCGACTCAGATCCGCGCCGGCCAAGCAAATTCCCGATAAATCTAATTGACTCCAATTTATCCCTTCCAAGTCGAACTCAATGGCTCGGATACCACTTTCGATCGCCTGTAAAATACCTTTGGCGGTAGAGGGTTGAGGAACTGAAGAGCGATCGCTACTAACCATTGAAGTTGATGTCAATATGCTTGTATATTCAATAAGACGGACTCACTTAAAATTATCCTATGGGTTTATTTGGGTTCAATTTCCTTTTTGTTTATGATTCTTAATCAAAAAATGAGGTAAATCGGTCGATGCATCTAATCCCCCCCATGACCATGCTCGATTTCTTTAAAAAAAGTGAAGGAATTTGGTTTTCCGAACGTACCGTTCATCACTTCGATGCGGTTGCCGATGAGTCGGGCGATTCTAACTTGATGATTCGCGTTTTAGAACCCCAGGATCCGAGAATTCAAGAAGTATGTGAGGTGCAAAAAGTCAAGGTTTCAGAAGTGTCGGGTGCGGCGAGTTTTTCCTGGTTGGCGAACCTCGACGATCTCGAACCCAACCCCAACTATGCCGCCATTTTAGTTGACGTTCCCGACCCGGATAATCCCTCCCGTGGTAAGTTTCTGCGCAATCGCGGTTACGTCGAAGGCATCCCAGTGGCGTGCCGCTACCAGTTCGCCCCTGACGGCGTTCTCACCATCGAAACAGAATACGAACGCAATCAAGGTCAAGAACGCTGCTGGTTCGTGACCGACGATTTTCGCGTCCGGGTGAGTACGGTGAGGATGATGAACGGGGTTAATTTGATGACCTACTGTTCCGAGCGCCGTTGCTTGACGACGGAAAACTTAGAAGAAATGGTGCAAAAGCATATCGATCGCCCCAAAGAAGAAATTGCTAAGTTTAGAATTTAGGGAAACTTAAAAAGAGCGAGAATTGCCGAATTGCTTCTCACCAAAACTCGAAAAAATTGCCCCGTGCTACAATCGAGAATATCTTTGTAATTCTGGAAAAATGTACGACGAAGATAAACGCAAGTTATTCTCTGCCCTCTGTCACGGATCGATATTCTTCAGTGCGGCAGTTTTAGCCATCGGCATTCCGATCGGGATTTTATTAATTTCCGACGATCCCGTTGTCAAAGATAATGCCAAAGAAGCCCTAAATTTCCATATTAATCTTTGGATTTACGGCGTAATTTTCGGAATTCTCTGTTTGGTTTTCATCGGGTTTATTCTTCTGGGCGTTCTCTTTCTCGTTAGTTGGATTTTACCGATTATCGCCATCGTTCGAGTCCTGGGAAATCCGGCTCTCACCTATCGCTATCCCTTTATTTTTCGTCTAATTTAGAAAAGATTGAAATAGAATGCCGATCGCCCGATTTAGGTTTTTTTCAGGTTGTTACGGAATGTTAGAGACCCACTTTCGAGGGCGATCGGGATCGTTCCTTCACCGATGGGTGATTTTGCTGTGCACTTGCGCGATCGTGCTGAGTGCTTGTAGCAGTTCCCCTGGAGTTTCCATCGACAGCGATCGCATTCGCATCGGCACCACGGCTGAAGTCAAAACCCTCGATCCGGCCGATGCCTACGAACTTTCGTCAATGATAACGATTTACAACTTGGGCGATCGCCTCTACCGCTACAAAACCGGCACCACCCAACTCGAACCCCAACTCGCCACCGCCTTACCTCAAATCAGCGCCGACGGCTTAACCTACACCATCCCCCTGCGCCAGGACGTGACCTTTCAAGATGGAACCCCCTTCGATGCCGAGGCGATGGCTTTTTCCCTGCAACGGTTCCTGGAAAATAAAGGTCGTCCCGCCTTTATCCTGTCGAGTCTGGTGGAGTCCGTCGCGGCCACTGGCAAGTACGAGTTAACCATCCAACTCCAGCAACGGTTTGCCCCCTTTACCGCCTTACTCACCTTTCCCGGACTGTGCGCCGTTTCCCCTCAGGTCTATCAAATTGGAGAAGGGGAATTTTTGCCCAAAACCTTCGTCGGGACGGGTCCCTATAAAATTACCGAATACGGCACGGATTTAATTCGCTTGGAAGCCTTTGACGGATATTGGGGAACTCCACCGGCAAACTCCGGCATCGATTTGCAGCGATTTTCCAGCAAAGCCAACCTGTACAATGCTTTTCGCACCCAAGCGGTGGATGTCGCTTACCAATCCTTGGATACCGACCAAATCCACAGCCTCGAAGAACTGGCATCGGAGGAAGGGTGGCTGGTGTTTCAAACCGAGAGTCCGGTGATTACCTACTTGGTGGTGAACGTGCGCCAACCCCCCCTCGATCGCCTTGAAGTGCGACAAGCCATTGCAGCGGCGATCGATCGCCAACTCCTCGACGAACGGGTCTTTTACGGAGAAGCCGAACCCCTCTACAGCCTGCTGCCTACCACCTTCGATACCTACAAACCGGCATTTCAAACCCGCTACGGTGACGGCAACATCGAAAAAGCCAAAGAACTGCTGCACCAAGCGGGATATTCCTCCGAGAATCCATTGGCGATCGAAATTTGGTATTCCTCCGACTCCGCCTCGGGACGGTTGGGGGTGACAGTACTCAAAGCAGCATTCGATCGAGACATGGACGGGATAATGACCGTCGAACCCCGCGCCGTGGAAGCCACAACGGCCTATGGATTTCTCGATCGCGGCGTGTATCCGATGTTTTGGCTGAGTTGGTACGCCGACTTTTTCGATGCGGATAACTACATCAAGCCATTCCTCGACTGCGAAGAGGGAACCCCCGAAACTGGGTGTACGACTGGAGAAAGCCAGTATCACGGTTCCTTTTATTACAACGATCGCGCCAATCAACTGATCGAACGGCAGCGTACCACCCGCAATCCCCAGGAACGAGCGGCAATTTTCGCCGAACTGCAAGACATGGTTGCGGAAGACGTGCCATTTATTCCCCTCTGGCAGGCTAAGGAGTATGCCTTTGCTCAATCGGATATCAGCGGCATCGAGTTGAGTGCGGCACAGCAAATTTTACCCTTTCGATCGATTTCGCGGGATAAAAGTCAAAATTAACGTCAGCTCGCAATAACAGTGTCTGGAGAGGATCGGGTGTGGGGTGTAGGGGGAATGAAATCTCATAGAACTGCCTCCGTTAAAAAATTTTCCCCAATGTGGAGACATCTCTTTCCACACATGAGGCGAATCCACCTCTGTGCCCTACCTCTGGACAATCCTTAACCCGAACGGGCGTAAAGTTAAAAACCGAACTCGATTGTATCCCGAACAAACGTTAAAAAAGAAGGTCGAGCGCTAATGACGACAACCTTCTCAATTTATTTGATGTTTGTTTGTTGACACTCTCCCACTTAAAAGATGGGGGATTCTTGGTTCACAGACCCGGACTTACTCGCAATCATCTGGCGATAACGAGCAGAGGTCTAGATCTTCCCAAGCGTTTTAGAGGTTTTTCCCTCAGTTCCCGAGTGCCCCTCGGTACTGTACGTATCGCGCGCGTTTTAGGTTGGACGCAGTGCATGTGTTCTAGCTATGTTTGAGGCGGGTTTTCGCTACCCCTCCACTGCCCTGAGACAAGGTAAGGTCAGGTTTGCGCCTCTTGTTTATCCCGCGCTCCACGCGGCTAGCAGCCATTCGGCTATACCCTGCTTGATGTTTGATGTATTTACACGATCTTGCAGTAACAGCTTATGAAAACGTTGGTTATGCCGATCTCGAATATTGACTAGCCAGAAGCTTCGTTTTCAAGCCGAATTCGATGGCTTCAAGAACTCTCGTCATGCCGGTCGTATTAATCATTTCCGGTGTCTTATTCGCCTTTTGAGCCACTTGCATGGCCTTTTCCGTCAGCGAGTGACTGGCGTAACCGGTGATAATTAGCAGCAGATCGGCCGTGTAAATATGATTTTCGATTTGTTGGGCGAGTTGCAAACCATCTTGAGCCGTACACCACTCAAGGTGTACCCCCGAGTCCCGCAAGCGATTTCTCACGGAACTGGCGAGGCGATCGTGACCCCCAAAGACGACCACTTTTCCCGAAAGACCCGTATAGGGATTGGGTCGCTTTTCCGAGGTCCGATGGCGCGTGCGGGGTTGCACTTCGGCGGCCCGTTCGACGCGAGCGCGATTTTCGAGGGCCTTGTTATAGATAAATGTCAGAGTTTGTTCGTGGGTTCCCCGCAACCGTGCGACAGGTCCTTCCTCGCTGAGAATGTTAATTTGATTAATTAACGTCTCTACGACTTCTTCTAGGGCGTTAATCGCTTTGAGATCGTGCAGGTAACCGCGAATCGAGATCGCCGCATCGGTGGCACTAAAAAAGTCTTGCTGTTCGGTAATCATTTCGAGCAAGTCCGTTTTGAGTGCCTGTCGCCATTGATTAGTTTGTTCTAAGAGTTGCTTGTCGAGTAAGCGCTCTTCGTGGGCGATCGTTTGCCGATCTACGGTCTGAGCTGCTAAGAAAGGAGCTTCCTCCAGTTGTCGGCGAATATCTGCGGCTTTTTCTTCTAATTTCTGGCGAGCAGAACTATCAGAAATTTCCCGTTCGTCGAACTGCTTTATCATTGCTTCGACTTGCTCTAGTAACGGTTCTAGGCGTTGTTTAATTTCGTTAAGAGCCGCTTGGATCTGTTCTTCTCGTCGCTGTTGTAGGCGTTGTTCTTCTAATTCGACTTTCGCCAATCCTAGCAAACTTTGAACGGAACTTTCTAGCTCGCTCAATTCGGAGATTTCCATATAAATTTCATTTGCGATGGTGGACTTTAGAGGTTTCTTCCACTAAGCGTAGAGGTAAGCACTGCTGCACCGAACGGGCATCAGTTGCCACCGCGCAATATGGAAGAAACGTTGATTGTATCTATCTATATAATACGCCTCGAACCTACCGTAACGAACAAGAGCGAGCTCGATGCTTCCTAGAGATGTTGTGGACTCTCCCTTGTCATCGATCGTTGCCAAAATCCTCAATCCCTGACAGTATTTTGGGTTGGTGGGTTCCTCAAGACCATTGATATCTTCACCGATCGCATGACCGCATCAAGATTTGTAAAATCAAGACTCCCTCTCCTAAAAAGTGAGGCATTATTATATCGATCGAGAGACTTGCACGCTCGAGGGTTTCTTCGTTCGAAGTCGCCCGCTCTTCTCCACAAGTCCTCTCTCTTCTAGTGAAAAAGTTTCGTCGGCTTTACAGTACTCAAGCCTCAATTCAAAGTGTCGTTCGTTGCGTTACGAGCACCCTCTAACTCACAACCGAAATCGTTAATATTGAGGGAAGCCAAAGAGGATTTATTGACTTCCATATCATAATTTGTGCATTCTTGACAACCTGGATTCGGAGCGATCGTCATCGTGATTCGATCGAACACTTTGCGCTAAGATTTGTCAGTATTCAGCAATAGGAGATCGACCCTCTGCTGAGTTTTTAGGTCAGCATTTAGCGAGCTGCCCATCATAATTGAAGAAAACAAGGAAAGTTTGGGAGTCAGTTAGCCCCGGTCAATAAACGCCGGGGTAGAATGACGACTCAGGAGGTTAAAACCTCCTGTATCCGCCAACCCAGATGAAAAACTCGCCGGAGCGGAAATTCAAACGTAAGCCCACAAGTCGGACGGCTCAAGGGGTCTAGGGACGCTTGAGCCGTCCGACACCGGGATTAATCCCGATCGGGTTAACCCAGAATCCCTGGGCTTTTAAGCCAGGGAGAGTTCAATGAGATACACTGCGATCGATATCCTCGTACCGATCGCAGCGTTCGCGATAAAAATCATGAAACTTGCCACTTTAGCTACAACGATTTTGCTGAGTGCAACCTTCTCAAGTGTTAGAGTTCTCGCAGAAAACATAGAACACACGCAACAGCTTCTATCGACCAAAAGCTGTCCTGGATGTGACTTGAGTGGGGCGGGATTGGTCTTTTCTCAGCTACCGGGTGCGAATCTTGCCGGGGCTAATCTCGTCCGAGCCAATCTCTCCCAAGCCGACTTAACCGGAGCCGATTTGAGCAATGCCAACTTGGTGGGGGCATCTCTATCCAATACCAATTTAGGCGGGGCGAACTTATCGGGAGCCAATTTGGTGGGTGCGGATTTGCGGGGGGCGTATTTGATGAATGCCAATCTCGAAGGCGCCGATTTGACTGATGCCAACTTAATGGGGGCGACGGGGATTCCGATTTATGCGGTAGAGGCGCAAGATTTGTTAGAGTGGGCCGATCTAGAGACCCAACGCGGAAACTATCAGGGGGCAATCTCTTATTACGATGAAGCGATCTCGCTCGATCCAGACTTTGCCCAAGCCTACTTGTCTCGGGGGGCAGCTCGCAATCGACTCGGCGATCGCAATGGTGCCCTTGCTGATGCCCAACGAGCATCGGAAATCTTTTTTATTGAAGGCAATCGCCAGGGATACGATGCGGCGAAGCTCTTCATTACCGCGATCGAGCTAGAAATTCAAGTGGCAGAGGAAGGAGCCAGAGGAGGGGGATTCTTGGATACTCTCGGGAATATCGGCGTTACGCTGTTACAGTTCGGTTTATTTTAGTCCGTCGGCTTTGATTCTAGTGCCGGTAGCCCGAGAGTGTTGGTGATGATGCGTCGGATGCCGATCTCGATGAGCCGATGCCAATCGCGACGCTCGTCAACCGTCCACACCACTTGCTCTACCCCCCGATCGCGACTCATTGCCACCAGAGTCGGATTCTCGAGCAGAACTCGATACTCGCAGATGGTTACGGAATTTCCATCCTCCGCTGCTCGGGATAATTGAGCTGGGTAGGTTTCGGTGTTTTTGATGCTGTAACCGAGTTGGACTTCTCGAGAACGTTGGCGGGTGCGCTCGAGAAAGGTCTCGCTAAAAGAGCAAATGACATATTGCGCCAATCCTCCGCGTCTTTCTAAGAGTTCGAGTAGTCGATCGATGTCTTCGGTTGTCCAAGTACAGTGGGGTTTGACATCGAGATAAATGAACTTGCTCGCACTTTGAATCACCTCTAAGACTTCGGTGAAAGTAGGGATTCGCGCGCCGGCAAATGCTGGGTCGAACCAAGTTCCCACATCAAATTGCGCCAACTCTTCTCGAGTTAAATTTTCGACGCGATCGGCAATTCCGGCGGTGCGCTCGAGGGTGATATCGTGGAAAACCATCGGCACCCCGTCGGCGCTCAGTTGCAAGTCGAGTTCGATCGAATCCGCACCCGCTTCTATGGCTCTCGCAAATGCCGGGAGAGTATTTTCAGGGGCAATGGCACTATATCCCCGATGGGCGATAATTTCTAGCTCCGATTTGTGAGTTTGAGAGTCCATAAGTTGTGGGATCCGTCAACCTTTTGATGTATGGAATACAAAACCATTCGCTCGTCGATTGTCGCCGGTTTGAGGAACGATCTCAAGTTCGGATCGTTCGTGACAATTAGGCGCGATTGCTGAGTTGGTTCTCCCCACGCGCTCGTTGCCTCCCAAAGCTCCCGAGAGTACGCGCAGCTCACCTCAACGGTCATTATAGGTATTGAACCGAACTTGATATGACCCATCCCCCCCTCCGAGCGTCATTGTGAGAGATTTGGCAACGCTTCTCATGCAAGTGTTATCCGACGAATGAGGTCAACGCTCAACTTCAACGTCATTTGAGCGAGCTTCGGGTTTCGATCGTTAAATATTCGATTTTTTGTATTTTTCTGCAATCTAGAATTCCGAATTCAGATCGCATTTTCAGTTAGATTAGACTGCAAATATAACGATATACGAACGCTCGATCTTATGTTACATTGTCAGGGAAAACTGGCGATCGTAATCTCCAATTCAGCCGAACTTTTACAAACTAAAATCCGCATGAAAAAATCCCGAACTTCCTCATTACTTTTAGTTTGCTTATCGGCGATCGGTTGTTTGAGTTTATCGAGAGCACCGATGGCCGCCGAACTATTAGAAAATTCCCTGACTCCCCCCACACCCGCCCAAGTTACCGCCTTAAATGAAGGGGAAATTGTCGTCAGTGGAGAGGATGGAAGCTATACGGCTCGGGTTGTCGTCCCAGCCTCTGTGGATGAAGCGTGGGAAGTGCTAACGGATTACGGCAATTTTACAACCTTTTTGCCCAACACAATTTCTTCGGAAATTCTTGAGACCCAAGGTAATCGTTATATTGTCGAACAGGTCAGCCAACAACGGATTTTGTTCCTTGACGTTCGATCGCGTATCCGAACGGAAAACATCCATACGGAAAAAGAGCGCATCGACTTTCATTATCTAGAGGGAGATTTCGATCGACTGCAAGGATACTGGACGATCGAAGCCATCCCGAGTCACGAGACGGACAACGAAACACTCGAGCCAGCGGAGTTGCTTTTAACTCAAGTCATCGAAGTGCAACCCTCCCGGGGGACTCCCGAAGAACTATTTAACGATCTGTTCCAAAATGCCCTCGAAAATAATTTAGCCGCCATTCGCCAGGAAGTCATTCGGCGACAAGTCCAAGATTGAGTAGAACCGAGTGCGATGTCATTCGTCCAACTCCGAAGGTTCCTCCTCGGGGGATTCGATCCAAACAACACGCAACTGAGCCGGATCGGTGAGGTTACTTTCTTCTTGCATAATTGTTTTGGTCTGTTGGGGATCGAAGTAAACCCCAAACTTATCCCGTAACCGTTCGACTCGGGTTTCGGTGCGTGCGAGTTCGGTTTCGAGTACTTGCAACCGCTCTCTCCCGGAAAAAAGATAGGGTAGCAATTGCGTTAATGCCGAAACGGCAACACCGCATAAGAGCACGTTAACGGCGAGCTTGACTGATGTTTCAACTGCTAGTTCGACGGGAGGATTGGTGAGGGTCGTGCGAGGAGATTTTCTCGGAGATCGTCGAGTAGCGCGTTTGCGAGGAGAAGGCTGTGCGGGGGGACGGACGGGAAATCTTGAATATTGGCTCGCGTTCATGACGAAAAATGTGAAGATGACGATAGGACTTAAAGCTTAGCCTCGATCTTAGAGATCGCGCTACATCGAACCTTTTCAGTCAATCTTTTGAATTGAATAATGTCAAGCGAGGGAAACAAGAAATTGGAGTAGATCGCCCACGGGAGCTTCGAGACTAGTGTCTCGAAGCTCCCGATCTATGGGAAGTGATGGGTTTTTACTTGTACAATTCGGTTGAGAGCCGGAATGCAAGAATTCCCGGAATCAGCGCGATAATCAGAGCAGCAAAAACCTGAGTATCTGATAAAGACATCGTTGGAAAACTCCTTAGCAAGTGAGAATTAATTATCCATACAATCTCCGCAAAATTACTACTTTTTGGGTCTGACTTCAATAGAAGACAATAAAATGCAACAAAAACCCCCCTCTGATACCGCTCTCATCAAGTGACTCATTTTGTCAAAAGAGGATCGAGATCGACACTGGCGGTTTTCCCCCGTCCCCCTCAACCCCCTGTAAGCGCTATTGTTATATAAGGCGTACTACCTCGCGCTCGAGATCGGGTCAGTGCCCATCGGTGCGATTAGACTGTCACCCACCCTACCTTCTCCAGACCTATTATCGTTAATGTTCGAGCGATTTATCGATATTTCCCCCAACTTTGGGATAGAAACCCTGTTCGTATTGCTGATTTTAGTGGCTCTAGAAGCGGTCTTATCCGCTGATAACGCCATTGCCCTCGCCTCGATCGCCCGGGGACTTTCTTCTGCGAAACTCCAACGTCGGGCCCTCAATTTCGGATTGGCGATCGCGTACGTACTCCGAATTAGCTTAATTCTCGTTGCCTCTTGGGCCGTGCGATACTGGCAGCTGGAATTAGTGGGAGCGCTATATTTGCTCTGGCTGGTTTTTCAATATTTCACATCCAATTTAGAAGAAGACAACGATCGCACTTCGAGATTTTCATCCCTATGGCAGGCGATTCCGTTGATTGCATTTACAGACTTGGCCTTTTCGTTAGATAGCGTCACCACTGCTGTTGCCGTATCCGATCGCATTGGATTGGTGTTAGCTGGGGGAACCATCGGCGTCATCGCGCTTCGGTTTCTGTCGGGTTTATTCGTACGTTGGATCGAAGAATTCGTACATCTCGAAGATGCCGGGTACATTACCGTTGGGTTGGTTGGGGTGCGACTGCTCCTGCGATCGCTTCACTCCCAGTTCGTTCCCTCTCAATGGATGCTCGTTTCGGCGATCGTCCTTTTATTTGCGTGGGGTTTTTCCGAACGTCGCCTCTTCTCTTCCTCCAATGATGATGGTGCGACCCTCGCTCATCAAGAAGTCCCCGTGAACCTTCACGCGGGGAGCGAGAACAAACGATAGCAACGAAAGAGTCGGTTGCGGTGGAGAGTCGTTTGCGAAGGTTCGAGAAAAGAGCGATCGCCATCGAACCTTCGCTATCCATCGAGAGACTCTATTGTTTTTCTTTAATCCAAGGGGTCAAACTTGGAGTCCAGCTTGCTAGCTCTTTATCTTCGAACCAGAGACTAATCTCTCGGGTAGCGGTTTCCACGGCATCGGAACCGTGGATGAGGTTGCGACCCACATCCGTGCCCAAATCGCCCCGAATCGTACCGGGAGCAGCACTGAGGGGGTTCGTTGCGCCGATGAGCGTTCTGGCTCCAGCCACCACGCCATCACCTTCCCAAACCATCGCTACGACGGGGCTAGAGGTAATGAATTCGACTAATCCTTTAAAAAAGGGTTTGTCTTTATGCACATCGTAGTGCTGCTCGGCGAGTTCCCGCGAGACGGCCATCAGCTTCATGCCCACGAGGGTGAAACCCTTAGTTTCAAAGCGACCGACGATCTCGCCCACGAGTCCCCGTTGCACGCCATCGGGCTTGATCATGATGAATGTTCTTTCCAAACCGATCTCCTAGAACAAAATTGAGTTACCAAGTTATCAGAGTAGCTTCTCGGGGTGTGACAAGCAACTTGGAGTCTAGGCAGGGTGTGCTTAGGGGGATTTGGGGGAAACGAAGGCAACGGGAGCTTTGGGAGAGTGTAACGGACAATGGACAATGGTTCAGTTGCGACGCTCTTCCTCCTTGTGTGCCGATCGTCACGTCCTCCCCCCTTTCCCCCGCCTGCACCCGTTTCCCCCCTGCACCCGTTTCCCCCTCCCCTCTCGGATGGCTTCGAGCAAGAACGCTAAACTAGACATAAGCAAACCAAAAGATTTTGAAAGTTGGCTGACGCTTTGGCAGGAGCCACTAATGCGAAAATAAAGTATTCCTTTATCAAAAGCGAGTCAACTCACCCGCGAACCCCTGAATCGTCGCGCGCACCTGCCGCAAACTGTCTTGTCAACCCCAGAAGGAAAAATAGAGTTATGGGATTATTCGATCGTATTGGCCGCGTCGTGAAAGCGAACCTCAACGACGTGGTAAGCAAGGCTGAAGACCCGGAAAAAATTCTGGAACAGTCTATCCTGGATATGCAAGAAGACTTAGTGCAACTGCGACAAGCCGTTGCCAAAGCGATTGCCACCAACAAACGCACCGAACAGCAGTACAACCAAGCCCAGTCTCAAGCAAACCAGTGGCAGCAACGGGCGCAACTCGCGCTTCAGAAAGGCGATGAAAACCTCGCTCGCGAAGCCTTAGTCAGAAAGAAAAGCCATGCCGAAACCGCCGCCACCGTAAAGGTGCAGGTTGATGCTCAACGGGGTCAGGTGGATACCCTCAAGAAAAACCTGATTCAGCTAGAGAGCAAGATTTCTGAAGCGAAAACTAAGAAAAATATGCTCAAGGCACGGTTGCAAGCAGCCAAAGCCAACGAAGAGCTGCAAAAGACCATGGGGTCTTTCAACCCCAGTAGCGCTACTGGGGCCTTCGATCGTATGGAAGAGAAAGTCCTCGAAATCGAAGCCCGTTCTCAAGCTGCGGGTGAACTGGCCGGGGCGGATTTGGAAAGCCAGTTCGCTCAACTCGAAGCTGGCAGCGATGTAGACGACGAGTTGATGGCGATGAAAGCACAACTCACGGGCGGTTCGGTTTCTCAACCCGCACTCGAAGCATCCAAGACTCCCACGAGCGAACCCATCGATGCAGAACTTGAAGAATTGCGATCGCAGCTGAAGGATCTTTAATTCAATCGGCTTGAATTCCAAGAGATAACATAGACCTTGGCGATGGGAGAACACCCATCGCTTTTTTGATATCCGAAGGAGGTTAGATTAAGTTCGGTGGAATACTGACAATAACCGTTGTGGTCAGAATCGGGAGCATCGGGAGTTCTCTTAAAGAAGAGATGGATCGGGTTTGGCTTAATTGTCACGAACGATCCGGACTTGACATCATAGCGCCTCGCGCTGGTTTCTAGCGATATTCAGAGTTCTGAGGACGCGCTTTGTGGGTGAGCATCGGAAACAAGGTCCGCTTCGGAGGACAACGGGCGCAGGATGCTGGTGACGCTAGACCTGTTCTAACCTAACTGAATGCAGCTAGATTTACACGAATCGAAGAAATAGGCTTTTTCCATTCTCAAATCCCCATTCCCCTTCCCTCTTTCCCTTCCCTCCCCATTCCTCATGACTAAAAATGCGTAACGAAAAGGGAGCGAACGGCTATATCTTGCCAAAAAAATACCTGAGACCGCACTCGAATGACGGTTTCAGGTATTATCGGTAGTAGCAAGCATTGACACAACAAAAATCGTGTCGTAGTATCAGGACTTTTGTCACTCAATTCGGGAATTCTCAAGCTAAAGGTGTAGCAATAGCAACGGAAAAGAGGTAATCATGCTGTTAAAGAAAGTCAGGCTTATAGGCAGCACTCATATTTTTTCCGATCGCTATGGCGACGTGCGTGAAATACCCTAGTTCATAAGATAAAGGATTGGTCGTTAAATGTCTTTCCGAAATCGGAAAGAGAGTTGCCAATTTTGGAAAGTTGCTTTTGAATTGGCTCGGACCAGCGCTCGATCGAACAGAAAAACGCTTCACAACTGCTGCTATTTCTAGGGCTTGAGTGGATGTGGCTCGATCGCTCGTGCCGATTCCTCGCAGCGGTGAAGATAAATATAGGCAACTGTATCTTTTGGGTTGTGACGATAGCAAGCGGCAAATAATTTTTGAGCTTGGGAGAACTGCTGTTGGTGGTAGAGAAAGACAGCTCGTTCAAATTCTGATTTGGTGTCCAATTTGCTCTGTTGCTGTTGGTGAGAATCCGCATCAAAGACTTCAAAAATCGATCGCCATGCAGACTGACTGTTAACGCGAACGCGATCGATATAGCGAATTTGGTACGCAAAGGGATTTTCTAAATTCGCTAAGGTTTCTTGAGAAATTAATAAGGAAACGCGATACTGTTTTGTTAGTTGTTCCAGACAATTAGCTAAAAAGACCGCTTCTCCAATGGTTGCACTATCGATGCGAGAGCGACCACCAACGGTTCCCAGAACTAAATGTCCGGTGTCGATGCCGATGCCAATGGAAATTGGTTGACGATCGACGTTTTTTCGAGTTTGGTTGTACTCTTTGAGAGTGCGGAGCATTTCCACACCAGATTGTACGGCACGATCGGCATGGCTACCAAACACGGCCATAATGCCATCTCCAAGATATTTATCGATGAAGCCTTGGTTGCGGAGAACAGCCGGTTCCATGCGCGATAAATAGGCATTGATAAATTTAAAATTATCTTCAGGAGACATTTTCTCGGATAACGCTGTAAAATTGCGAATATCCGAACACAGTACGGACATCTTTTGCTCGGTGCGATCGCCCACCTTAACATCGAGAATGCTTTCTTTTTGCAGGTATTGCAGAAACCGATTGGGAACGAATCGTTGGTAGGCACAATTGAGACGATCTAATGCTTGTTCGCGCTCGGATAAAATCTCGATTGTTTGCGATCGAACCGCCAGTTGTTTTTCGAGTTGTTGATTGATGGATTTGAGTCTAGCGTTCCGCTCGGATAGCTGTCGCTTTTTTCGGTAGCTATCGATCGCCTCTTGAATCGTTAATTTCAAATCGACAAAATGCCAAGGCTTGGAGAGATAGCGGTATAGATTCGCATGGTTTATGGCATGGGCGATCGCATCGAGTTCCGCTTGACCCGTCAACATAATTTTAATCGTCTGCGGCGAGATTTCGTGAATGCGTTGTAAGAGTTTATCTCCTCGCATTCTCGGCATCAAGCAATCGGAGATCGCTAAAGCAATTTCCCGTTTCTCCTCAATTAAATCTTCGACCACTTCTAAGGCTTCTTCTCCACCTTGGGCGATTTCAATAATATATTGTTCTTGAAAAGCTGATTCTAGCTCTCTTTTGAGACTATTTAAAATCATCAACTCGTCATCAACGCACAGAATTACGAGTTTGTGGCGATCGGAAATCGACTCTAGCTCGGACACAGAAGAAGCCGGACCTGCAGAATCTTCTTCCTCAATAACCGTCAAGGTTTCAATCCCATGTCTGGAGTTAGGATAGTATGTAAATGGAGTGCAACCATTTTCATAGGATATACCTCGAATCTTGTGGAACTGAAGATTGCGTCCTCTACATATTGATGTCATGACAATTTCCCAAGTTAAAGCAAGACAGATAAATAGTTCTACCGTATTTCCCGCTCGAAATCGGGTAGAATTCGATTTATTCTTTAAATGAATTCAACTCATCCCATCGATTGAATGGTGGCAACTCGAAACTCAGAGCGATCGCTCTTTTTATTCGTGGAGTTGAGCGCTTGTTGTGCGCCGATCCAATTTTCTAAAATTCGATGTCTGGTGAATCCCCGATTGAATTGGCGCCCGTTGTGACCTTTTCTGAAGCTGCCAATATTACCAGCGCGATAAAATGCACCCAAGATCGAACGCAAAAGATAAAAAAATAGAGAGTCGTCTGGTTTTTGTTTGCAGCTCCGTGGAGCTAGCCAGATTACTCTCATATTTGCTTAACCTCCGTAGCTCCATCATAGAGAACTCTTTTGAGATTGTCTTGCCAAATTTGGAAACAGATTTGCCAATTTCCGAACGTCATGCAGGTGTAGGAAGTATCTTGCTGGTGAAGAAAAAGAAAAGACTTGCGAGTCGCTCGGGGTGTGACGCAATCGGACTCGCTCCAATATCTCCAATACTGTAACCATCAGTAGACACAAACCCAAGAAAAAAGGACCCCAACACCAATTCATTTGAGTTGGGAATCCTAGATGGCTTGACCTGATGAGCTTAACGGGTCAAGATTAAAACCTGCCCGATCGCGAATTAGCTAAAGTCCGGTTGAACATCCCCAGGCAATGCCGGTTCTTGTGGCGTGACGGATGCTTGAGGATTGGCGTGGATTCCACGATAGACCAGGTTTGGGGGCAATTTCCGAGCAGATTGCCAGCAGACGTGCTGCTCGTAGGCAACCCCCATAAACTTAAGAATTTTTGAGGTTGGGACGGTGTGAATCGAAGTCGATTGCATTTGGTAAGAGATACCGCGATAGCGAAGTGTAGTCATGATTAGCACCTGTATGTATCAAGGGGGGGTCGGGCTTCTCAACACTCGATTTATCGATCGAGGTCAACTTGGTGTTGACGGTTTGTTTTGAATCCCTTGATTCTCAGAATATAAAAACTTCCCTTAAGTGTCTTTCCTCAGATGGAATATCCCTTGCCAATTTTGGAAGGTGGGTTTCCGGATTTGGAAAAGGGACAAAATTTCCCCATCTGAGGAACGATCGGTTAGGGATGTCGACGATCTAGAAACACCACCCTCGCGAGTGTTGGGAGTTGGGTCGCGCAAAAATTCTTGTGTTACACTTTTTTACAAAGGGATGTTTCTAAAAACTTGTTGGCATAAGCGCGAGCTGTCAAATCGTTGTTAACGGTTAAGAAACCAAAGGTTGCAGTCATTTTCAGTTGAGTGGCGCCCAAATCGGCGAATTGCTTGAGGTTGTTGCTCTTACTGCGATCTATCCGTTCAAAAATTACCGTACGTCCGAACGCACTACCAGTTACCGAACCATCGATTGGAGTCGCCGGTGCTGGGAATTTGACGCTCGTTGCGCACGATCGAACGCCCCAGACGGGCACTATCTTATCGAAAGCAATGGTGAGTCAATTCTCATCCCACTCGATTCAATCGAGTCAGGTGTGCGAACTCATACAAAAGTTTATTGTCTAGGTTTTATCTTATGCCCTCTCCCATCGCTCATTCCGTTGCTGGATATTTACTCGCAAAGAGTTTGCCCGCCTCTCGATTTTCAGACGATCGCATTCACCGATGGAGTTTGTACATTTTCTACGCCTCTTTTATTGCCGTCGTTGCCGATTTTGATTTTGCGGCTCAAATTCTCACCGGTGAAGAATATCATCGCGGCATGACCCACAGCATCCTCTTTGCTCTGGGATTCAGCGCGATCGCGGCGGCAGTCGTTCAGGTTTGGAAAAAGTTCTCTTATGCCAAAATCTTTACCCTGACGCTTATTTTCTACAGTTCTCACCTACTCTTAGACTTCTTCTCATACGGTCGCGGTATTAAACTCTTTTTACCGTTCGTCGATGGCTTTTTTCGCTCCCCCATCATTATTTTTCCCGGCTTGCACTACTCCCGAGGACTCATCCATATCAGTCACTTGCTGCCGATTGGTTTCGAGTTACTGATCTCGCTCTTGGGAATTGGATTGGTTTGGTGGTGGCAAAAAGGAAAAGCTCAGAAGAATATCGAGGTGTAATGACAGTCTTTCCCCAGACTCAATGCCAAGAATTCGCGATATTCTAGAATGTCGAGACTGCCCCGAGACATGAACGTTTGGCATAAAGTTTGGCAAGTTGATTTTTACCGTCGTCCTCTAAAAGATGAGACGAACCAGCCATTGTGGGAATTGGTGGTGTGCGATCGCGCTGAGGAATCGGTTCGGTTCGCTTGGTGTCCCCAGTCGAGTGCCAACTCCGATTGGCTGGTGCGACAATTGCCACAAATGGGCGATCGTCTTCCCGAGGCCTTAGAGTTCTTTCGTCCGGAGTGCGAGAGTCTCGTGGTTGCTGCCGGACAACGGTTGGGGATTCGCGCGACTGCCACTCGCCGGACTCCGTTATTAAAGCAAGTTTTGCAGCAACGGGTGCGGGAATATCCGCAGATGGAGCGATATTCCGGAGATGACTACCAACCCATTTCCGTCTACCGACCGGCCCCGGTTCCCGTTCCCGAAGACTTGCAAGGCGATCGCTGGCAGTTTGCATCCCTGAATGCCGGGGATATCGATGGGTTTGCTTCTCGCCCGATTCCCGTGCGATCGATGCCCGAATCACTTCGACCCTTCAATCTCGGGTTAGCCTCCACCCTACCCATTCCCGGTGTGGTCATTGAAGGAGGGCGCAAATCTAGGTCGTTGACGCGGTGGCTGCAAGAGATCGATCCCGTCTCGATTGAATATATCGCCGGCGACCCCGATGGGATCGTCCTTGAAGCGGGGTTGGTCGATCGGTGGGTACTCGAAACCTTTAAAGATGAAGAGGTTGCCGCCGCCGCGCGAACTTATCAACAGCGACTCCAACAAAGCCGAGGATTGCATTTTTTACTGGTTCGACCCGATGATTCGGGTATGACCTATAGTGGGTTTTGGCTGCTACAACCGGCTTGATAGATCGCCGCGCGATAGATCGCCGCATCACATCCATTTGCCTCAACCTCATGAACACCCCTTCTCACTTTTTGATGACGGCAACCCTGAGAAAAGTCTGTCCTCGCTTGCCGATCGCAAAAAGTGCGTTTCTCCTCGGTTCGATCGCCCCAGATATTCCCCTCTACATTCTCTCCATTGGGGGCATTCTCTACTACCACATCCTCCTCGATTGGAGTCTGGGGGATACGTTTCGCCTGATGTTCGACGAACTCTACTTTCACCATCCGTTGTGGATCGCGTCTCACAACCTCCTCCACTCTCCCGTCTTGCTGCTGCTGGCTTTAGGGTTGCTGTGGCGTTTCCGCAATCGAACAAACTCCCCCCGGCATTGGTGGTTTTGGTTTTTGAGTGCGTGTTTGTTCCATAGCGCGATCGATATCCTCACCCACGTCGATGATGGACCCCTACTATTGTTTCCCGTGGAGTGGACGACACGCTGGCAATCTCGAGTCAGTTATTGGGACCCTCGCTATTACGGTCGCGAGTTTGCTTTGTTTGAGAGCATTTTGGATATTATCTTGACCGTTTATCTCGTCGGTCCGTGGATTTCTGGGCGGCTGCGTCGTCGTTGGCAATCTCGTCGAGAGCGATCTTAATTCCGAAGTTCGTCTGAATTCGATCGATTGCGATGATTAACTTATAGCTAAGCGCGGCACTAGTCCTCAAAAAACCCTGGGTTCGATCCCATAGCCGGCATGATTCATGAGGTTTGACGAAAATTTCTCGAAGTCCTGCTTGACAAATAAGATGGAACTTTATCCGAAAAACAGTTTTTTTTGAGTGGAGTTCGCCAGTGGGAATTTAGCATTTTGCGAAAAATTCTAAATTCAGGATAGAGCTAAATGCTAAATTTTGGAAACTTTTGTCACGCCCCAATAGAGAACGTTCGAGCGTAATCATTGCTTACTCTTTGGCAAACAAGGTCGCTAAAGCCGATGCGTGAATGCCGATATATTTGACAACCAAAACGTACAAACAAAGATTCCACATTGCCATTGCTGTTGCTGTCGCGATCGCCGCTCCCAACCCACCAAACCGAGGAATTAAAACTGCATTTAAGACGAGATTAGTTAAGGCACTATAACCCAAAACTTTAGAAGCTTGATTTTGATGTCCCGTCATCCCCATTAAATAGCCAACGGAACCCGATAGAGCATTCACACATTGCCCCCCCACCAGAACGATAACTTGCCAGCGCGCCGCCACAAATTCCGCCCCGAAGAAGCCTAAAATCCAGTGGGCATTGAGGATCGCAAAACCCGAGGCCAGAATCGTAGGCACGAGCATCCATCCTGCCGTTTTCGAGACCAGTTTTTGTAAAGCGCGGCGATCGCCTTGGGCGTATAATTCAGAAAACATTGGGGCCACTACGGTATTCACCGCTTGCAACACAAAGGTTACCCAAACTGCCGTTTTTGCCGCAACTCCATAGAATCCCACCGCTGCTGGATTTTCCCAGGCGCCCAGCATTAAAATATCCGTAGAATTCAAAATTAACAAAAAGCCTTGGCTCAACAACATCGGCAGAGCAATTGTAAACCAGGCTTTCAAGTTATAGATAGGTTTAGCTTTTTCAATTTCCGGGCGAAATATTTGAGTGAGTTGCCAATACTGAAAAGCGGCGATCGCCACCAAAATACCAATCGACCCCCCTAAAATGGTCAAACTACTGAGTCGAACCTCATGTTGACGGACGAAAAAGGCAAAAGAAACGAGCAAAATCGGAAAAAAAACCTTGATAGGTGCCCGTGCCAATGCGATCCGCTGTACGCTTCGAGCTATTTCCGATTGTAAGTCGATCGCACTTAAAAAAGGAACCAGCCACACACCGACAAGTAACGGTTGATAATAAGTCCAATTTCGTGCCCCTTCAAATGTTAAAAGGAATAGCGAACCAATGGCAGCCATCGACAATCCCGCGCTAAAAACAATCGGTAAACTACCGCGCAACAAACCTCGCAACTGAGATTTATCTTCCTTGACGCGATATTCGGGAATCAATCGCAAAACGGCACCGGGCAATCCGAGTTCTGTCAGAATCGCTAATAGAAACGTACAAGCCAGAACGTACTCGTAAAGGCCATATTCCGTCGTTCCCATCCAGCGTGCTAGAAAAATGCGGGAAATATAGGTCGAAGCCACACCGAGAATCTGTAAGAGAAACGCAACAATTGCACCTCTAGCAAGCGTGGAGATCATGGCAGACTACACAGGGAAAGCAACTTGAAGCAACTTGACATTATTCGTTTTGCGCGTCCGGTTTCGAGCGCTGGCGCGGGTTCAATATTCTTTCGAGCGATGGCATGGAACACGTACACCTCGATAGTCTCATTGTTGCATTGACGCTGCTGCTATTTGTTAGCTTAACGGTTCCGCCCATTTTCGAGCGCTTCCGGTTACCGGGATTGGTGGGATTGCTTTTGGCGGGAGTGGCGGCCCGATGGTTTGGGATTGCTCGAAGCCGAAACAGACACGATGGAGCTGTTTTCGGATCTTGGCAAAATGTCTTTGATGTTTACCATCGGTTTAGAACTCGACTTAGAGCCGTTTCGCCGCACCCGCAATAAGTCGATCGGGTTTGGAGCGATGACGGCTTTGGTTCCCCTGCTCGTAGGTACTACGATCGCCTTGGGATTTGGCTTGAATCCCCCGTCGATGCCAACTTGAAAATGATTCTCCACGATGATGTCGCCCAGGTTCTTCTCAGAGTCGGAACGACTTTCGATATGGTGATTTTACGTTCCATACGCCGTCGGAGCTCTGGGGGACTAACTGTCAGCGGCGTCACCACCCAAGCCATTGAAAGGCTCACCTGTTCGATCTTCTTGTTCGGGGAACCCTATTCTTAAGCCGAGTTCAGCTGGCGTTGAGGCAGAATTTCGATTGAATCTCGCATCATTTGGGATTTTATAACCCATCGCAAACTATATAAATTTTTCAAAAAGAAATTATCTAATTTTTAAATTTTTTGTTTTGAATTGGGCGATCGCTCGAGGGTTAAACAAAGTCAAATCTCGAGCGATTATTTTAAAATTATATTTATATTTAATCTCGCAAAAGCACTCAAGCCAAAGCCCCATCTAAGATCGTAAACATGTTTAAATTCTGACAATCTGTCATTTTTTAAGTGTTTACAAGCAACTTTTTTGTTATCACAAATAATAATATCGCGGAAATTACGGAAGAAAATTAATTGACGGTCAAATAAAATATAAACATAGGCCCTCGAGTGCATCTGGACCAATTTTTATGGTTTGTTCGACTTCTCAACTCAATTCTATCTCTACAAAGTTGTTGTCGCTGAGTCGAGAACAAGCTACAGGAAAATTAGTTGTATCCCATCGAAAAGACAGATGGCAACTCTATCTTTTTTGCGGTCAGCTGCTCTACATTACAGGAGATCGACACCGAGTCCGACGCTGGACGCGAGCCCTCGGGCAACATTGCCCTAGTTTTGATTACGATGCAAAAGAAGTGGCCGGGGTCAATCTTTGGGAATACCAACTGTTATATAAAGGAATTGCTCGCGGTCAAACCAGTCCCTTGCAAGCCAAATCGACCCTAATGACGATTATCGGGGAGTTACTCTTTACCATTTTCAGTGCTGGGGAGGTCAAACTGACCTGGCTGCCGACCCGTCGCCAACCGGATACCCACAACCCCTCGTCGAATTTATCGCTTTCTACCCCAGAAATCGAACAAGTCTGCACTCAGTCGCTGCAACTGTACCAACAGTGGCAAGATATGGGTCTGAACTATCTATGTCCCGATCGCGCCCCGGTTTGGAAGAAAACCCCCGCATGGCGCAAACGACTCTCCCAAGATTCGACTGCCAGTTTGAGTCGGCTCTTTAACGGTCAAAATACGTTTTGGGACATTGCCCTCAAAAAGAAGAGATCGGTCTTAGATGTCACCCGTACCCTCCATCATTTCATTCAGCAAGGTGAAATCGGGCTGCGGGTGGTGATGGACTTATCTTCACCCTTCGAGCAACTGAACCTGGTTAACGCTGCTGTTGCCCCAACTCAGCCCTTAATTGCCTGTATCGACGATAGCCAGATGGTGACCCAGCACCTGCGGCAAATCTTGCTCCCGGCCGGATATCGAGTGCTCACCATCCAAGACCCTTTAGAGGGAATGGCTTTGTTGGTGAAGCAAAAGCCGGAACTGATTTTTTTGGATTTGGTGATGCCCCAGTTAAACGGTACGGATTTCTGCGGATTTCTACGGAAAACAACGGTGTTTAAAGAGACGCCGATCGTGATTTTAACCAGTAGCGATGGCGTGGTCGATCGAGTTCGGGCCACCATCAACGGGGCTTCTGACTTTTTAAGCAAACCCCCCCAACCAGAAAAGGTATTGCAGACCATTCGCAAATACCTCGAGGAAGAGAAACCCTCAGAAGTGGTCGTTCCCCCCACTCCCATGACGCGATCGATGGCCACCTCTTAATAACACCATGTGTAACTTAATTATCCAAAACCCGATCGCACGGGGTAAAAGGGGAAGGGGGAAGGGGAAAGGGGGATATGGTCGGCTAGCTCACCATATGGCTTGGCTTAAAGTTGCACACCGCGTTAATGCTACAAAAATATGGCTATATCGTCCCAACACAGATATAGCAGTTCGCGCTGGTGTAATTACAGATTTTCAGTTATGGGGAACGGGGAATGGAAAAAACCTATGCGCGCGATCGTGTAAATAAACCACAAGAAGCGCTATACCATTAAAAAACCCCACGTTGCCATTGAGTGCGTGGGGTTTCGAGTCAGTTGATATTTTGGGTTGACTTCAAGCCATCGGTTCAAGCCATCACGGAAGCGTGGGGACGAGCAAAAATCATCCGACCGGCAGAGGTTTGCAGGGCACTGGTGACCACCACCAGAATTTCATCGCCAACGCGATCGGACCCTTCCTCAACCACCACCATCGTACCGTCATTGAGGTAACCGATCCCTTGCGTGGGTTCTTTTCCAGTTTTGAGAATCTTCAGTTCGAGCATATCGCCGGGTAGATAAGAGAGGCGAACGGCTTGGGCGAGATCGTTGACATTGAGCACTTCCACCTTCTGTAAGGTCGCCACCTTACTTAAATTAAAATCATTGGTGAGCAGGGTGCCATCAATTTCCACAGCTAAGCGCACCAACTTTGCATCCACCGTCATCGGTTCTTCGTAGTTTGCCGGATGGATGACGATGCGCGTCGGATAATTCGCTTTCATCCGATTAAGGATATCGAGTCCCCGCCGACCCCGAACTCGCTTTTGGTCGTTGGACGCATCGGCAATTTGTTGCAACTCCAACAAGACGAACTGAGGAATGAGAATTTGCCCTTCGATAAACCCGGTATCGAGTAGATTTTCGATTCGTCCGTCGATGATGCAACTGGTATCGACGATCTTGGTGGTTGCCGGTCTGAGGGTTCCTTCGGCAATCATCAAGGTTTCGGCACTGTTGGGACTAATTAACCGCAGAAAAGCCCGACCGTGGGTATCGGCCAGAGAAACCCCCAAAAAGGCAAACATGACACTGCCCAACACGGCAATTAAGGGCTTGATGAAGGTAACATTATGGGGGATCGGAATTAAAAACACCGGGGCGAGCATCAAGTTTGCCACCAGCAGACCGAGAACCAAACCCACGGCACGGGTGAGCAACACTTCCAGGGGCATTTCGCGGATTTGTGTTTCCAGACGGCGATAGCCCGTTTGGACGCTTAAGCCGATCGCACCGCTAATTAACGCCATAAAGCTAGCGGTAACGATCCGCAAGCCTTCGAGATTGGTGACCTGTTCGATCGCGTTGCTGGGTAGGAGTTCAGTACTGTAGTAGCCGATCCCCGCTCCTGCTAGGATGAATGAAAGAATAATAAGAGCATCGAGCATTGTTCCTGGCCGGTTGAGTTGAATCAGTCGCTTCGGGACTCCGAGAAGAAAATACTCCCAAGCCTTAAACGGACTTGGATACATTATACTTTGGCGCTCGAGGGAAGGGGAGGTGGTTTTTAGGGGTGAAACCGAACCTCGAAGTCAACGGGTGATGGTGCGGGAGATCGAACGCTCTTGAATCCGATCGCATACCCAAACTCGATGGCCAACTCGATCTGCTGAAAATCGTGGTAGGGAGGGTCGATTGCGTCTGGAGTGAGGAGAATTTGACGGACTCGAAGGGGAGAATCGATGTAAATTTCAGGAACATTAAACGGATATTAATTATTAGACATCTCGAGAAAATCAAAAATCCAATCAATATCTATGCCGAAGTCATGAATTTCTTCCCCCTTTCCCCCTTTCCCCTTAACCTTTTTCCTCCAGAGGTCTATTAGGTTGACGTGTCAAATTATCCCGTTTCGATCGTTGAAAATTCTTTACCCGATCGCCCCCAATCCGATGATGGCTCGATCGAGGATGAAGTTCCCCGTGCGGCTTACCTACACGTTCCCTTTTGCCGCCGTCGCTGCTTTTACTGCGATTTTCCCGTTTCTGTCGTAGGCGATCGCCGCCATGGAGGCAATTCCAATACGATGGAAGCTTACGTCGAAGCCTTGTGTCGGGAAATCCAGCTGGTTGGGTCGAACATCATGCCCCTGAATACGGTGTTTTTCGGTGGCGGAACCCCTTCGTTACTGACAGCAGACCAACTCGAGCGCATTTTAACAACCGTCGATGACCGGTTCGGCATCGCCACCGGGGCAGAAATATCGATCGAGATGGACCCCGGAACCTTCGATTTGGCGAAACTTCAGGGATATCGCGCCGCTGGGGTTAATCGGATTAGTTTGGGGGTGCAGGCGTTTGCAGACGAGTTGTTGCAAAAATGCGGGAGATCGCATTCAGTGGAGGATATTTACGCGGCAGTCGAGTTGCTGCACCAAAGCCAAACCGATAACTTCAGTTTCGATCTGATTTCCGGTCTGCCCCATCAAACCCTGGAAGTATGGCAAGCCTCTCTAGACGCCGCCATCGCCCTCGCCCCAAAACACCTTTCCGTTTACGATCTGATCGTGGAACCGGGAACGGTGTTCGATCGCTACTACCAAGCGGGCAGCACTCCCCTACCCGCCGATGAGACGGCCGCCGAAATGTACCGCCTCGCCCAACAAACCCTCACCAACGCCGGCTACGAACATTACGAAGTCAGCAACTACGCCCAACCGGGATACCCCTGCCGCCACAACCGTACCTATTGGCATAATCTTCCCTATTACGGACTGGGGATGGGGGCGACGAGTTACGTCAACCGGCAGCGGTTGACCCGTCCTCGGAAACTGCAAGAATACTACGATTGGTTGGCTGCGTCGGAGGCGGTTGGGTCTCCTGTTGGCGGGGAAATCGCCTCAGCGGCCGATCGCCTTTTGGAAACTCTGATGCTGGGATTTCGCTTGGCTGAGGGGGTGAATTTGACGGAGATCGATCGGGTTTGGGGGAGGGAAGCAGCCGATCGAATTTGGCGGTGTTTGTTGACCTATCGCCATTGCGGGTGGGTGGAAGCGATTTCTGCGGATGGCAACCTCCTGGATGGGGATGCGACGGTCTCGGTGGTGCATCGGTTGCGCCTCAACGATCCCGAAGGTTTTTTGTTCTCGAATACAATTTTGGCAGCTTTGTTTGAAAGGTTGGGATAGAGGGTGTACGGAGTTTGATATAATGACTGAGGCGCGCAAAAATGTGGCTCGAACCAGTTGTTCGCAACTGTCATTTGTAACCCGTTTGCCACCTATGGGGACATGGCCAAGTGGTAAGGCAGGAGACTGCAAATCTCTTACCCCCGGTTCGAATCCGGGTGTCCCCTTTGAGACTCCACGACACAACTGGCGTTAGTAAATCCCTTGCCAAATTGTATTGCTAAATCCGATGAGCGATCTGCCTCCCGTACCCGACCTTTCTCAATCTTCTGAAACCCCCACAGCCCCCGAGATGAAGTACGGCGAACGGGAAATTGCTGAAGGGAAACTGATTACCTTTCCCAATCCTCGTATCGGACGGCGCTACGATGTGAACGTCACCCTACCGGAATTTACCTGTAAGTGTCCGTTTTCGGGCTATCCCGACTTTGCAACCATCTACATCACCTACGTTCCCGATGAAAAAGTGGTGGAACTCAAGTCGATTAAGCTTTATATCAACAGCTATCGCGATCGCTATATCTCTCACGAAGAATCGATCAACCAGATTCTCGATGATTTCGTCGATGCCTGCGATCCCCTCGAAGCGACGGTAAAGGGTGACTTTTACCCTCGGGGCAACGTGCATACCGTGATTGAAGTGCGCCATCAAAAGTAAGATACACTCTCTATTGGAGTCCAGTCCTCGGATTGACTGACACAAGTTTGTTGCTTGCCAAAGGTGAGTGGTGCGATGCATCCCTTAAAATCGCGATCGTATCGCTCTCAATCCCAGTCAAATTTCCGCCCCAGAAAATCTTCTAATTTTTGATTGTGGGGTCGGTAGAAGTCCTGCAAACGCGAGAGTAAATCCGGATCGATATCCTTGGGGTAACTTCCGACATTTCTAGGCGTATAGTTAATACTTTTATTCTCGGGGAGACCGAGAAAGTCGCAAACTTGTTTCATTACGCCTGCGGGGTTTCGAGCCAAGTCCTCGTTACTCAAAATGAGCATCTGTTCCCTTGGAAAAAGTTTCATCCACCTTTCCAAGTAATACACGTATAGACCCCGGCCCAAATGCTCTTGATGATGAATCGAATGATTTTCTAGGGCTTGCGGGAAATTTGTGACTCCTTCCAAAAACTCAAGCTCTGAGATCATCGTAGCGGCAAAAGGTTGTTTTCTGTATTCAATCGAATGATTGTAGCGTGATATAGCACGTTCGATCGGATTTCTAAAAATAGCAATAAGTTTAATATTGGGAAACCAATTAGAAACTATCGTTTCGATTTTAGGACACCAGTTACTTGTACTTGCTTCTCCAGTCAAAAACTGACTGTTCTCAGAGCGAGGTGGAAAGTGAGCTAAGTAAAACTCTTTTTCTGAATCTAATAAAGACCAATCTCCCTGTTTCTCAACGATTTTGAGTTTGGGAATAACACTTTTTAAATACTGTGGCTCTTTAACAATTGCTTTCAAAATTTGTGGATGTTGAATCAAATATTGATAGATTGCACTAGTCCCACACTTTGCAACACCAATTATCAAAAAATCTGGAGCTTTCAGGTCACCACACTTCCAAAACTGACGAACAAACTTAGGTTTTGTTTTTGTAAGTTGATGATAGATTGATTTTTTAGAATAAGAAATCGCTTCTGTAAATTCACCTTCCCAACCCAGCTTTTGAGCAAATCTGTAGTATTGAGTTGGCTCCATTGTGTCTATTTTTTCTAGACTCTCTTTCATTATATTTTTCAGTAAAACCCACTCATCATAGGAATGTTGATAGAGGTACTGATAATGCTGTATCCGCAAATTTGGGTTAATTTTAAGAGCTTTTAAGCCATATTGAAAGCCCTGTTCCCGATCTCCTTTTTGACAGAGTAGTTTTCCGAACTGAACAAGAGCTTGCCAGAACTGGGGTTGAAATTTCAGAGCTTTTCGATAAAAAATCTCTGCCTCATCGAGCAAACTTTTTTTTTCTAGACCAACGGCTACATAGTAATGCAACCAAGAACTATTGGGTTGAGTTTGAATTGCTTCTTGGAAGAAAGAAATCCCTCGCTCGAGCATTCCCTGTCTCGTCGCGAGGTTAATAAAAATTCTGCCTAACTCTTCATGAACTTGTTCTATTCGATCTGAGTTCGTGTCTTGGATGACTTCTTGGTAACTTGAGATTGCCTCTTCTAGACTCTTATGCTTGGATATGAACTTTGCGTAAGTCGCGAGAAGTTCTTGAAAATATTTATCATTTACTGGTTTTATTTTTACGAGTTTTTTGCGGTAATGAATTGCTTTATCTAATTTTTTCGTTTTTTCGTAAATTATAGCTAAACGCTCGAGTGCTGGAAACAAACTGGGTTCAAGCTGAAGTGCTGCTTCTGCCGCTTCAATTGCCCGATCGAGCTGATTTAGAACGAAGTATAACTCTGATAACTGTAGATAGAACTCAGGGTTTTGGGGGTGTAGGCTAATCGCTTGTCGATAAGTGGAAATCGCCTCATCTAGCCGCTTTTGTTTGGCTAATGCCTCTCCTAATTCTCGATAAATACTTGCCGGTGGCTTTAGCAAAGCAATGGCTTTCTGATAGGTTGAAATACTCTCCTCGGTCTGTCCTTGCTTCATCATCAATCGTGCTAACTTAGCCTGTTCTATACCATCATCCGGCTGTAGTTGGGTAATCTGCTTGCAGTAGCCAAGCGCACGATTGAATTCTTTTTGCAGTGTATGAATTTCAGTTAACTGTTTTAACGCTGGTATCCAATCTGGATCGATCTGGAGCGCTTGCTGGTATTGCTCGATCGCTTGAGTGAGTTTGCCTTGTTTTTTGAGCTGGTTTCCTTTCTGCGTGTAAGCTTGAATTTCGGATCTTTTTTCAGCAGATTTCCGAATTTTCATAGTTTTATTAAACATCAGTTTTTTTTTGAATTTATTATCGAGTCAAAAGAAGAGCTTACACTCAGTTCTAAGACTTGCTGATATTTAGGTTCAACAGAGTTTTGAATTAACTCCCGAGTCGAATGGTTAATCGACTCGATGTACTGTTTCGAGTACCCCGATTTAAAGGGGAATTTTTTGACTCCGCAACGAATATCGTCTTCTGTTATCGCTAGTCCCATAAAATCCATGACGCGATTCAATTCATGGACGGTATCCCCTGTGGATGCTTGTTGATGACTGAGAAAAAAGCATCGATCGGGGTATTGCTCTTTCTGATTTATGTAAAATTCCAACATCTGTTCGTAATATCTTGCCAGATAAATCATAGTTGCATTGATTTCTTCTGGATTTTTCTCAATTTCTTCCGAGTTTAAAAGGAGAGCGGCAGAGGTTAAGCAAGCCATGGGTTCTCGGAATAAAAAGATGACTTTACTAGACTGACAATCAATAATATGATGGGTCTTAATGAGTCGCAGAGATAAATTGAGAGAGCGAACCGATTCCGGACTGATACTCGCTTCCCTTTGGTGCTTCATCAAGTATATGTCTGGAAATATATCTTCGAGTTCGTACTCTTTGTCTCCGCTCTTAAAACAAATGTAGTTGACACCTTTGTCCGTTTTTTTTCTAACTAACTCGAGCGCCTCAATATCGACACCTTTAGATTGAAGCAGGATAGCCGCCAGCAATAACCGGAGCCAACCATTTCCCGATCGAGGAAAGGAGCACAAAAAGAAAGGAAAGGGTTGAAAAAAATCGGGATTCTTCCTTTGCCAATTTTGATAAAATTCTAAATCAACCGTTTTCTCAATAAAATGAGATGTAAATGGCATAACTATATGACCCTGCATTTTAATTTTTATTCCTCCAAGTATATCAAAAGTCGTTCGAGTATTAACTAAACGTAATAAAATGCCGGTTTTGTACCCAGAAACTGACCGATCGCTTATCCTCAGATGAAAGTGGCTGGATATCTGATGCCTCTCGGGTTAGTTAAACTGCTTATTTTCTCGAAGTTATTCGACTCGTACTCCACCCAGCAAACTTGGCCGACTCTCGAGATTCTCTGCATTTCCATTTGACAAAGTTCTTGCATGAGCGTACACCATTACTTTTTGAATTGGAAAAGTTCTAGTACTTACCCCTCAGACTATCATTCTCTATTCGGTCAATACCGAACGTTACCCCTAACAAAATTTCGATTGACTTTCACCCGTCAAGTATCAAGTCAGTGAAGTTGAGTTCCATCGACTCACAACTACGCTTCTAACTTTCGACACCCATCCAACGGCTATACCCTGACATTCTTCCCAAGGACATCCCCCTACTCCAGGTCGTGTTTTATCCATGTAAAGTCACCACCGTTTCATTGGATCGTTCGGACTCCATGTCAACCGTCTGGATCGCAATTTTCTCCACCAACACGCTAGCCTGTCGGTGGTCTTGGGGAGATAACTGACGAACTGCCGGAGAATGCAACGAGAGGAGGAACGGTGCTTGGGGAGTTAAGATGTTGGACGGAACGCTTCCTGAGAGTTGCCAACAGCCGTCTTTTTGGGGTTCAACTTCGACCGGAATCGGGTTGCCATTGACTTTGAGGGTGAGGTTTTCGAGGAACTGCGGTACAATCGCCGTTCTTCCCCGAACCCCGACGAGTAAGGGTTGAGTCACATCTATGCCAGCGATAATGACATTTCCCACCCGTTCCATCCATCGCATGGCAACTCCATCGACGTTTTCCCAGGGAAACCAACCCGTTCCTTGCAACGTGCCATCCATAACAATCATTTTCTCCGTTGCATCCCGTGTTTGTGCGTTCCCGAGTTCGTGCCAGTTTAAGTTGGGGATAAATCGAATCTTTTCGATTAAAACCGCAAGCTTTCGATGGGAACTATCTTCTTGTATCTGATGGGTTTTCAGGGTGAAGAAGTTGAGTCCGGGTTTGAGTTGAACGGGGAAGATTAAACTATTTTCTTGACGAATTTCTGAGTGTTCGACTAATGTTTGGATGAGTAAGCGATCCTCTTGCCAAATTTCTAAAACTTGATCGGGACAAACATTGCGGTACGCTAGAAGGAGATGTCCCTGTTTTGGCGCTTGGGTTTCGAGAACGAACTTACTTTCTGGGGATAGGGCCCAACGACTGAAACCGTTTAAATTGAGATCGGGATACGGGGATTCGATCGCCCCAAAACCAGCGAACAAACAACCGCTGATTTCTTGAGTTTCAAGGATACAATTATCGAGCTGATTATTGGGCAAATATTTGACGCAGAGTGCAGAACTCAGTTGCGGGGGAGTCACCGCAACTTTGCTAATCGGAGCAATTTGCAGTTTCTCCAACCAATTGACGCGATCGAGGGCGACGACTAAACTTTGATAGGTGGCATGAATCGAAAAATGACTGGCCACATGAATGGGCGCAGATCGACTTAACTGTTCTAACTGTTGGGAATCTCGATACAGTTCCGTAATGGTTGCCGCTAAAGCTTGTGGCGTTGTTTCGGGCACCAGTCGCCCCGTAACTCGATCGCAGATTGCCTCAGGAACTCCACCCACCGCATATCCCACCGCTGGCGTTCCACAAGCGGCGGCTTCGACAAAGGTTAAGCCAAAGGCTTCTTCTAAACTCGCACCCACAAATACATCGGCGGCGCTGTAGTAGTAGGCGAGCAAGTGACGATTTTGAATAAATCCGACGTGCTGAATTTCGCAATTGACCCCTTCAATTTTAGGGGAACCATAACCAAATGCGACGAGTAAAATATTATCGGCGCTGACAAGTTTTAAGGCTTCTATCAGATGTCGTCCGCCTTTGCGTTCGTCTTCAAGGGAGGTGGAACCGGTGAGGATAATAAATCGATTTTGGGGCAATCCCAAGCGTTGGCGGCATTCTTGTGGGTTTCTGGGATAAAACGTCTCGAGATCGATGCCCAGGGTAATCTTCTGGATTCGGGTTTCAGCTAAATCTCGATCGGGTAAACTCGACTGCAAGGCGTACCGCGCCCAATCCGTCGTCCACTGACTGTTTCCCAGTACCAAAAAATTAGGGTTGTTGACGAGCAGTTGGCGTTTGCGATCGAAGGTGGATTGAATCCGATCCGGTGCTAAGGCGGGATATCGATCGAAGGTCGGACAGGTACGATCGCACGACTGAGTATACTTGTCGCAGGAACCCACGTAAGCGCAACGCCCCGTGAGCAACCAGCGATCGTGCATGATAAAAATGGTGGGATATTTCTGCGCCACCCCTTCGAGCAATTCCACACTTTCTTGGATGTTGTGCAGATTACCTACCACCACTAAATCCGGTTCCAAACTCGAAATCAGTTCCAGTGCCTGGTTCGCTGAAAATTCGATCGGGTTGGGTTCCCACCCGGAAACCCCAGCAATGGGGATGACTTGATGTCCGGCGGCTGCCAACGCCCGTCCAATTTGTTCCTGGGCGATGCCCGCCCCCCCGGAAAAGCCGATATCGCTCAACAAAACCACCCGCAGTCGATCTCGTTGGGTTGTCGGTGGGGACGTCACCGGAGAGGATGGTGCAGCGGCAAGTTGAGGCCCGAAGCGATCGCGAACCCGATCGTGCGTTGCCAGGAGTTCCGGTTTGTACTTCTGCGTCGTGCTCGTTTTTTGAGCCTCGTGCATCCGAAACTGAGCGATGGGGTGGGCGATGGGGCAAATTTTGGCACCGGCGGCGGCAAATCGCGCCCACATTTCGTAGTCCATGCTGTAGTAGAGGGATTCGTCCACCATCCCCCCCGCTTTTTCCCAAATGGCACGGGTGAAGAGGACTTCCGGTTGATGGAAGAATTTCCCCTTCAGCCAGCAGTTTTCCACATCGAGGATATCCCTCAAGGACATCGGCCCCGGTGCGGAGGAGGTGACGTGATGCAGCACTTCCCGTCGTCCCTCAAAGACCTGGCAAACCCCAGCGACAACATCCGCTTGGCTGGTGTAGAATGCGAGGGCGGCGGCGTATAATGCCCCAGGGGCGAGGCGATCGTCGCTGTTGAGCCAGGTTACGATCTCTCCGGTGGCCCGATCGAATCCTTTATTCAAGGCATGGCTTTGTCCGCGATCGGGTTCGCTGACGATATAGTGAAAACGATCGGCGTAGCGCTCGACAATTTCCATCGTGTCATCCGTCGAACCGCCGTCGATGAAGAGATGTTCGAGATTGGGGTATTCCTGGTGGATGACGGAAAGAATGGTTTCTTCGACGAACTCTCCTTGGTTGAAAGATGGGGTGACGATCGAGATTTTCGGCCAGGGACGACCGTTGGGTAGGGTTTTGGGAAAATGGATCTGCGGGGTGACGTAGGGCCATCGATGGCGATCGACTTTATCGGTGAATTCGCCGTTGTTCGAGCGTTCTAAGGCTTCCCCGAGATTTTTGTAGACGGAAATATGAATGTTGGGGTTGAGTTCGATGGCTTTTTCGTAACAGGGGATTGCCTCAGACCATCGTCCCTGTCGGGTGAGAGTCTCTCCTAAATAACTGTAAGCCCAAGCCAGGTTTGGATCGAGTTCGATCGCCTGACGATAGCAGCGTTCCGCCTCGGACCACTGAAGCTGTTTGGCGAAGGCGTTGCCGAGTTGATAGTGAGACCGGGCAAAATGGGGGTTGAGTTCGATCGACTTTTGCAGGAATGCGATCGCTTCATCGAAGCGATCTTGCTGTCGCCAGGTTACGCCGAGTCCATAGGCTGCGCGATCGGAATTCCCATCGAGTTGCATTGCCTTCTCGTAAGCGGCGGCAGCTTCTGGCCAATGCTTTTGCTGACTGCATACATCTCCCAAACCCAGATAGGCTTTGACTAAACTCGGGTTGAGGTCGATCGCTTTTTGATAGGATTCGGCGGCCTGCGACCATTGTCCCAATTGCTGTTGCAACTGTCCCCAGTTTGAGTAAAGTAGGGGTTGATTTCGATCGAGTTGAGTGGCTTGGCGATAACATTCGATCGCTGCTTCCGGTTGGTGGAGTTGGGCGTAGATGCTACCTAAATTTGCGTGAATATCGGCAAGGTTTGGGTTACATTCAAGGGCTTTTAGATAAGCATTTTTCGCCGCTTCGAGTTCTCGTTTGCTGTAAAAAGCATTGCCCAGTAGTGCGTGAATTTTTGCGGCATTGGGTTGGATTTGTAAGGCTCGATCGCACTGGGAAATTACCTCGTCCCATTTTCCACGTTCTAAATAGGATTGGGCTTTTTCTAAGAGAGTTTTGACATCACTGGAATGGGGGGCAACGGTTATCGCAGGCAATCGAGACTGGAGAGTTGAATGTTGTAGGTTTTCGAGTCTTTGGCGTGCTTCGGTGAGGTTGGGTTGAAGTTGGAGAACTTGGCGATAGCACTCGATGGCTTCGGTGATTCGATCGCTATTTTCTAACGCGACCCCCAATGCCAGATAAATCTTGTAATGGGGCAGAATTGCCAGGGCTTGCCGGTAGGCATCGATCGCCTCCGACCACTTTTTTTGTCTGGCTAAAACCTTCCCTAAATTGTAGAGGGGTTGGGCTGGACTGGGAGAAGAGATAGGGGTGTTGGTTGTGCGCTCGGGCATTGTGTTTCTAGGTTTAAGAGTAAATCTCGCTTACCCAAATAGCATCTATTTTTTGGGAGTCATTCGTTATAAAATTGAAAGAGTCGGAAAACTAATGGCTCAATATTATGAGACAGCAATAAATTTCAATATCGAATACAATTGGAATAGAAATAAAGGGCTTTATTGTTTGGATGAGTTATAGGTAATAGGGTCTAAAAGTGCCCTAGTACCGCTACGGGTCATTAAAAATCCTGACTGTTCATAGCTTTCCGTGGTTGAGAGCCGGTCAGTTGTTTCGTCCTCGCTCACTAGCTTTCATCTCCAGATCCCAAGCTGTAACTCACAGCTTGTTAAGATTTATATGGATTTTCAGATTCTTGAGACGAAGAATAATTTGAAGAAAATAGTCACTTGAAACCCAATTCTAATCGCTCGAATTTTTGAGTAATTTTCGAGTCCGATTTGCACCAAATATTCGTAGGATATTATAGCAGATTTATTTCTGCTTTGCCATCTACAACTTCTAGAAGTTTGAGGAAAATTTAAAGTTTTAATTCGAGGCTCGATCGCCAGACCGCTTCGCAGGAAATGACAATTAGGCGACCGGCTCTTTTACTATTTTTTTGGGTCACGCCTAGGGTGACTAAATTTTGACCTCGATCGAAGACGGTATGGGCAACAATTTTGCAGTTGCGATAGTGATTAGTAATCGGTAACTCTCGCACAAAGAGAATGTTCTCGTTCTGGCTCAAACGAACAGAAACGAAATGGAAGGTTTGGCAAATCAGAGTGATTTCGTAATCTCCCGGTTCTTCAACGTCAAATTCGAGTTCGTTGTTTCTCGCTTGCGTCCACCGGATTCCACTGGGTAGATTTTTCACCGGGTTGCAGTTCTCCATTTCCCCAAACCCTTTGCCAAAGGAAGCGGCAATCGCCGATCGAATTTCTGTGGCTGAGGCGATCGTTGAGGGACTGAAATGAACGGTATGGGGGAAGGGGGAATAGTGCCAGGATTCCAGGGCGGTACTGTACTGCAAAATTCGACCGCTAAAATCTTGTCTGAGTTCCTCGAGTTCGGTTTCCGTTTGACCGGCGAAGGTTTGCCAGGTTTCTTCATAAATCGCGAGTCCGGTTTCGCCTAAAATCGCGTCTACTTCATCGTGATACCGATCCATGGTTTCGGAGAGTTGTCCGGGTCTTTTGCGATGGGTGGCCAGAACGGCATCGACGAGCACGTAGTTGGCATGTTCGGCAAATCGCCGCCACAAATCGTAATCCCCGGCCAGTTGCAGGGAGTCCCGAACCCCCTCCACTTTTCGCCACAACCATCCTCGCCAAAAGGTTCCTTCTTGCATAATGAAGGGGAGTGCGCGACCATCGTGTAACCCAGCGGCGATCGCCTGCCGACTGAAAGGATTCGGAAGGGCTAGATTGGTGGTGATGCCTCGCTCGTCAATTAGGGAAGTTCGACCCCCCAGCCAATGGAGGCGATCGAATTTGGTGAAAATATCGGCAACGGTGGCCAGTGCGCCGGGGGCAAGGCGATCGTCGGCATTGATCCAGGCCATACAGTCACCATCTTTGAGGTTGATGCGGGCCACTGCGCGATTGATGGCATCGTACATCCCGCCATCGGGGGTGCTGGAAAAGGTAAATTCAATTCCCTCACAGAGGATGGGAATTCGATCGTTGCGCAACCGTCGTTTCCAGGCTTTTAATTTGTCGAGGGTGGCATCGGTGGAACCGCCATCTTGAACGTGATGGCGGATAGTAAAGCGGCCGGCTTGGGTGACGATGCTGTAGATGGTTTCGTCGATATAGGTTTCGCCGTTGAAGACGGGGGTGACGATACAAATGCGGGGGATGGCATCGGGGGAAAGGGCGACGAATGCCTCATCGGTTTCATTGTGCCACTCGTTGGATAAAACCACCGCTTGCTGGTAGGCGGATAAGGCTCGATCGAGATCGTTCTGTTGCCAAAAGAACTCCGCTCGCTGCCGGAAATAGACATTGACGGAGTCTGCTTGTGCTTCGATCGCCTGTTGGTAGAAACCGATGGCTTCTTCGATTTCCCCTCGTTCCGTGAGGAGATGACCTAAATGAAAGTAAAGCCAGTGGTTTTGCTCTGGTTTGAGGGTCAGGCAGCGTTTGTAGGCGGCGATTTCGGCTTCGACGTTGCCATTTTTTTTTGCGCCCATCCCAGTTCTCGTTCGAGGTCGGCATTGTCGGGATGGTATTCGGAGGCGGCTTCGTAGAGGGCGATCGCCCCTTCGATATCGTCTTGTTCCTGGAGGAGTTGACCGAGGGTGAGGTAGACCCAAATGGCACAATCTGGGTCGAGGGCGATGGCTTGGCGGTAGCTGTCGATGGCCGCTTCGCGCTGGTGGGCTTGGTTTTGAGCGGTTCCGAGCAATCGATACGCTTCTGGATTCTCTGGATAACGCTCGACGGCAGTTTGGTGAATGGCGATCGAGTCGTCGAATTGTTCCCGTTGGGCGAGGAACTCAGCTAGGGTGAAATAGACCCAAGCCGGTTGTTGGGGATCGAGGTCGATGGCACGTTGGTAGTGTTTGATGACCCCATCGGGATCTTCTTTTTTTTGGGCGAGAACGCCGAGGGATTGATAGAGTTTGGCGTTTTCGGGGTAGATTTGCAGGGCCGCTTGATAGTTGGCGGTGGCTTCGTCGAGTTTGTCTTGTTCGGTGAGTAATCGACCGAGGGTGAGGTAGACCCAGGTTTGTTGCTGGGGGTTGAGTTCGATGCCGCGAGAATGATAGGCGATCGCTCCGTCGATATCGCCTTTGAGTTCGGTTACGATCGCGAGGGAGGGATAGAGTTTGGCGTTGTCGGGATAAACTTGGAGGGCCGTTTGGTAGGTGGCGATGGCTTCGTCGAGTTGGTCTCGGTCTTTGAGTAATCGAGCTAGGGTGAAATAGACCCAAGTGGGTTGTTTGGGGTTGAGTTCGATGGCGCGATGGTACTGGGCGATGGCTCGATCGATTTCTCCGGTTTGTTCGGCAACGGTTCCGAGGGATTGATGGAGTTTGAGATTTTCGGGATAGATTTGCCGGCCCGCTTCGTAGGTGGCGATGGCTTCGTCAAGTTGTTCTCGGTCTGTGAGGAGTTGACCGAGGGTGAGATAGAGCCAAGTCTGTTGCTGGGGATCGAGTTTGATGGCTTGACGATAGCTGGCAATGGCTTCTTCGATGTCTCCCTGTTTCTCGCGAACGATACCTAAGGCGCAAAAGAGTTCGGCATTCTCGGGATAGAGCTGGGTGGCTTCTTCGTACAGGGCGATCGCTTCAGTAAGTTGGTTGCGATCGCTCAGTTCCTGGGCTTTGCTGAGGTAGGTTGAAACGAGAGCGTTTGCTTGAGAAGACATCGTGACTTTAATTCCTTATTTTTTATCCCTTGTACGCGCGTAGACACCAGTACTCCACCACACTGGTTTTTCTAGTTATAGCAGTCGCCACATTTGTTAGGACAGCTCAAATTCACACCAGTATCTTTCTTCCCCAGCTTCCCCAGCTCACCAACAAAGTGCGTCCTAATTGAACTGGCAACTGCTATATAACTCGCTTTGATTCCCCTCTCGGGAGGGGCTAGGAGTGGGTTCAGTATCATCAAATCCTCACCTGACAATCCCTCAGAATTAATGTGATAAAGCACTAGTACTCTATGTCATTAGTTTTGAAAGTTACCGTTATTCTGAAACTACTGATTTCCAAGCGTTCTATAAATGAGTAACCTAGCAGAATTAATGACATGAAGCACTAGATGTTCCCAGATTTCTCCCGACTTAATCCCAGTTAAACTTTCGTCCCAGAAATTCTTCTAATTTTTGATTGTGAGGTTGGTAAAACTCTTGCAGTCGAGAGAGGAGATTGGGATCGATATCCTTTGGGTAATGCCCTACATTTCTGGGAGTGTAGTTAATATTATGACACTCAGGCAGCCCGAGGAAATCAAAAGTCTGTTTCATCACACTAGCTGGGTCTCGCGCTAAGTCCTCGTTACTTAAGATTAAGAACTGTTCCCTCGGAAAAAGCTTCATCCATCGCTCTAAGTGATAAAAATACAAGCCCGTGGCAATATGATCGTTAAACTTTATATTTTTCAACTTCTCGAGCATTCGATCGAAATCTTCAACCTCTTCTAGCTCTTTCGTGAAAACTGTTTTTAAAGAGAATTTTTGATGACCAGTTTTTAAAAGCTGATCGTAGAAAGAAATAGCTCGCTTTATTGGATCTCTTAAGATTACAATTAGCTTAATTTTCGGAAACCAGTTATAAACGATTTTTTCAGCTCCAAATAAAAATATTGTAGCTGCACTAGCTTCTCCTGTAATAAATTGGTTTGTTTCGGATCTAGGAGGAAAATGAGCTAAATAAAAGTCTCTTTCTGATTCTAGAAATAATCTATTATTTTGTTTGCCAATTATTTCTAACTTTGGAAGCAAGCTCCTTAAATAACCTGGTTCTTTGACAATTGCAGGTAAAGTTTTTGTATGTTGAGATATATAATTATAGAGTGCAGTAGAACCGCACTTGGAAACCCCAATCAGCAAAAAATTTGGTTCTTGAAGTGTTCCATTTTTCCAATATTGACTGATATACTCAGGTTTAGATTTTTTGAGTTTATAGTAAATAGATTTTTGGTATAAATCACTAGCTTCTCTCAAGCTATCTTGTTGACTAAGTTTTTGTCCAATAGCATAATAAATAATATTTATGTTCTTCGATTTATTTTCATTTTTTTTGATGAGACTCTTAAGCAATTCCCACTCTCGATCGGAACTAGGACTACAAGACGATCTATAGTATTCGAGCGGCAAACTTGGATTATTTTTCAGAGCTTGAATAAAATACTGAAATCCTTGCTTACGATCTCCTTTTACTTTCAATAATACTCCAGCTTCTGCCAAGGCTTGCCAAAAATTGGGCTGAATTTGAACTGCCTTTTGAAAACAACTCATTGCTTCATCGAAAGAATGTTCTTTAGTGAAGCTGATTCCTAAGTAGTAGTGATACCAAGGATCATTAGGTTGAGCTGCAATCGCTTCTTGTAAGAAAGCTATAACTCGCTCTATCTGACCTTTTCTAATACCTAATTGGAGTAAGGATTGACCTAAAGATTCATGAGGAATTGCTGACCACGTAGACGGAGTTTCATTCAGCACATTTTGGTAAGTCGAGATAGCGTCTTCTAGGTCATCTTTTTTAGAAATAACTTTTGCATAGAGATCCATTAACTGGCGACAGAATATCGGATTCTCCGGTTGCAGCTTAACGAGTTGCTGGCAATAGTAGGTTGCTTTGTCGAGTTCGTTGTTCTTCTGGTATATTGCGACTAACTGATTCAAAGCCGGAAGAAACTCGGCATTAAGCTGGAGTGCAACTTCGGCTTTTTCAATCGCCTGCTCGATCTTCTTCTGTTTGAAATATAGTTCTGATTGGAGCAGATGGAATCGAGGGTTCTCAGGCTGTAAGTTAATGGCTTTTTGGTATGCTGCGAGAGCTTCTTCTGACTCTCCGCTTTTCTCCAAAGCTTTCCCCAGCTCCCGATAAATGCGAGCAGGTGGATTTGGCAAAGCGATTGCTTTTCGGTATGTGGTAATGGCTTCGTCTATTTGTCCCCCATCTATCATTGCCTTTGCTAAGTTGGCTTGTACTGTGGCACTATCCGGTTGCAGTTGAACGAGTTTTTGGCGACAGTTGAGCGTCAGGTTAAATTCTTGCTGCTCGGTGTAAATTTCTGCTAATCGATTTAGAGCGGGATGCAAGTTTGGATTAAGTTTGAGAGCTTCCTGGTATTGCTCGATCGCACGATCGAGTTTTCCTTCTTCCTCGAATTGGTTTCCAGCGTTTAGATAGACTCTACAATTGCTTAACTTTTGAGCTTTGGTTGGTGTATGCTGTGCCATGTACCTTGTATAGTGAAAATTTCAAACTTGCCAATCTCTACTTGGACTTATTTGAATTAGATGCGATAGCTCTAATATCTGGTTGAGTGACAAAAGTTTATCGATGAATCGCCAAAACTATTACTGGGTCAAGTTTTTAGCTTATCAGAGTCAAGTCAGTGCTTGCGGAGTGCTTCAGGGAGCAATGAGAGTTGACCATGAAAAGGCTCAAATATTTACCAACTCGGTTGTTTGCTCACTACGTGCGATCTCCCATCCCACACATATTCTGGAAGTTTGATCGGTCAACCAGGATATTATGACCGATTCTTTATTATCTCAAAAGCTTGAAACGCCATAGATTCTCTCGAAACAAGCTCCATGTTCAATTTTTCACCAAATCCCAGCTTTCTTGTATGAAGTATTTTCGTCCCACTCAGATGTCCTTCCTCTACTAGTTTTGGCAGACAAAAAGGTCTCATATTATAAATCTTATTATCGAGTATTTTCAGAATACCTCCTTCCTTTTCAAAAAAACCACTCTTTATTATGTCGTTAAAGTATTTTTGATCGCTATGATTACCAGTCCATACCTCTGAATCACTTAATTTAGAGATCGCAGAATTCCAAGTGTTAAAGAGTTTGTCCGTAAATGTATTTTTTTTCCAGGCAAATACTCCTGTATTAAATATTTTAGGATGTTCATAGTTTAAACAAACAGGGGGATGACCTTTAGCATAATGCGGAGCTTTAGCAATACAAAAATCGGACTCATCTAAAAAATCAAATATTTCTGAGATCTCATCTAAAACAAAAGTATCTGTATCAAGAAATAAACTTTTTGAATATGGACTTTTTTGTGGAATTTCAGTTTTGAGTTTGAAAGGATTTCGTTTTTCGTCTATCTTATAGACTGCAACATGATGATCGCTATTGCATACATCCAAAAATTGTTCTGTGGTAAAAAGGGCGATATTGAGACTTGGATTCGTTTGTGTTAAAAAGTTTTTACAATCGATGAATTCGTTAATCCACTTTTCACCTAAAGCAAGAAAAATAATCCCACAGTTTTGGTTAGTCACGATCTAAAACTCCAATAGAATGAATTACGTTACGTTGAGGTTTTCAAGAAAAGCAATTATGTGTTTTAGCAATTCTCGTAGCTATGAGGTAAAGTGACAAGCTTAAACTGTTGATTCGATAAGATTATATATGCCTCACAAACTTGGAAATTGCCACATTTATTTTTTAATAAAAATCCTCAAAAATTGTGTTATACAACGCTATATCTTCGGACATTTTACGATTGATTATATTTAATGTATTATTACTAATTTCTTTTTTTAAGAATGATTTTTTGCTGGTATTTTTACGATCGTTTATTTGGTTTTTATAATTAAATCTTTCGCAAATTTCACTAACAAAATAATCATATTTATTCAATGGTAATACCAAGTCATATTCATTATGAATAATTTTTAATGCATAGCTAGCATCAGCATGACCACAAATAAACCTACACTGCTGATTTCCTGCAAATTCATCAATAAACTCCTCAAACTTCATGTTTAAAACTTTGTCATGATTTGGATGTTCGGAATGAGTACTAATATAATTCCATAATGATATAACTCGATCAACTGGATCTCTAATTAAAGTACAAACAAAATAATTTTCCATATTTTTAAAAAGTTTTTTCTTGGCTTCTGCATAAGGTAAATGTCCAGCAATGCAAGGATATGACAATATTTTATTAATCTCTAGAGTGGAAAATTTTTTCACTGATACATCAGACCCTATTTTAGAGTTCCAAACTTTCAATACTTGCTGTTTACCAAAAATTTTGTAAAGTGTGGCTTTCAAGCTTGTTCCAGCACATTTTGGAATATGGACAAAAAATAACTTATTCTTGCTAGATCGAATCAGTTGCTCGTTCATCTTTTTCAAAATATGAAAATAAAGTAAAAATTTCAAAAGTAAAGCTCTATAAATCGATCCATTTTTTGCTTGATTGGATCGTCTTCTGATAAACTAAACTCTTTATGTCCTCGACCTTCGATTCCAACATTAAATTCAATGATTGACTTCCTGTCAGAGGTATAGGACTCGACAATACGAGTGATTTTGGACAAGTTAACACTCACTCCCATGTAGCTTGCTATCTCTTTACCTACAGTCACAGGTTCATTGGCAATATTCGAGAATTGAATTCGATGTATCTTCTCCTCTTTTAGCCAAGACTCTGCATTACTCATAATGTTAGGTAATTTTTTCAGTGCATCCTGGTAATCTTTAATTTGAGTAAAATACGATCTTTGCTGAGTGATATCTTTCCGCCGCTCAATTTCTCCCGCATCTTTAAGAGAAACAACAATATCATAAGGATCTCTGTAAGAAATTATGGCTTTTGCTAAACCTTGGTTCAGCATTGTTTCAGTTTCTTGGTCAAGAGGACAGTGAGTTTTGATGACGTAAATTTCTTCTTTGGGAATAAATTCATTGATTTTCTGTAATGTTGATCCAAGATTCTCTGGGATAAAACTTGCTCTTAACTCTTTAGGTAATTTTTGAACTAAACTTCCTCGATCGCTATGAGTCTGTGCGATGTCGATCGTCATTTGAAATGCAAAGGTACTGGCGGATTTGAGCATGCCGTAGCAAACGAATAACATAATCTTATTCCTGAAAGTTTTAATTAACTTGTCTCACATGGCAATCCAATGATATTAGTGAATTTTGATTCTCAAAGATGCCATCTTGTTTCAAAAGTTTAATTAGATTAAAATCGTTCTATTTGAGCCTCATAAATTTCCTCCAAAATATTCCGAAGATTATACTGATATTCCCACTCCGGATAATGAGACTGAAACTTCTTCACATCGGAAACATACCAAATATGATCGCCCGATCGATTATTCTCGGTATAGGTATAGTCCAGCTTCTTCCCAGACAGTTCTTCCCCAATGGAAATCGCCTCCAACATCGAACAGTGACTGTGACGAGAACCGCCCATATTGTAAACTTCTCCGCAGCGGGGATTTTGGTAGAAATGGTAGAACGCATTCACCAAATCGTAACTGTGAATATTATCTCGAACTTGCTTCCCTTTATACCCATAAATTGTATAGGGCTTACCAACAATGACGCACTTTATCAGATATGCCAGGAAACCGTGAAGTTCTGCCCCAGAATGAGCGGGACCTGTCAAACATCCCCCTCGGAAGCTAGCCGTTTTCATATCGAAATATCGACCGTATTCTTGAACTAAAATATCTGCTGCAACCTTAGAAGCTCCGAACAATGAATGCTTCGAGTTATCGATACTCATTGATTCATCGATACCTTCATTATACTGATGATTGGGGTCGATTTCCCAGCGAGTTTCCAGTTCTTTTAGGGGGAGAAAATTGGGCGTATCTCCGTAAACTTTATTCGTGGAACAGTGAATAAATACGCTCTCGGGGCAATACTGACGTGCTGCTTCCAATAATACCAACGTTCCGTTCGCATTAACAGTAAAATCCATATGAGGATCGCGAGCGGCCCAGTCGTGGGAAGGTTGTGCGGCAGTATGAATAATTAAGTCGATATCCGAAGAATATTCCTGGAAAAGATTCTCGACGGCTTCACGATCGCGAATATCTAAATGATAGTGCTTGTAGCGATTGCCGTACTCATCTTTGAGTAAATTTCGGTTCCAACTGGTGGATGCAGACTCCCCAAAGAACACCGCTCGCATATCGTTATCAATGCCGATGACATTCAAACCCAAGTTGGCAAAAAATCGCACGGACTCGGAACCAATTAAACCTGCCGATCCGGTAACCAGAATGACTGACATTGTTACCTCCCTTAATACTCAAAAAACTTGACTCAAAATACTCAAAACGATCCGGAATCTGTTTTAGCGATTCATCAATTCCTCAAATCGCAAGTCGAGGGGTTGCTTCTGCTCTAAAGACTGCCAAATCCATCGATCGATTCCGTCTGAGGATAAATCTAACGCGACCTTTGTTGCATTTTCTCGTAGCGTTCGCTGCACCTCTGGCTCGCACACATAGTCTACGGCTTGCTGGAAACTGGAAGGTGTATAGTCGCACACCACGCCAAGATTAAACCGTTCGATAAACATTGCTGCTGCTGTTACTTTACTTCCTAAAACAATGATGGGTGTATTCGCAACGGAAGCAATATAAGTTAGGCGAGAAGGTAAACTTAACTTTGCCATTTCAGGGCGGTCGTCAATCTCTTCTGTACTGCCTGTCGTTAGAATAGCATAAGGATACATTTTTAGCAAATTAATTAACTCTTTTTCGGGAATAAATCCTTTTTTAATCAGTCCATCTTGTTGTAATTCATTTACATCAAAATAAATATTTGTGGGATTAGCCGCACCGTACCAATCCACTTGAATTCCCGTAGCTTTTAACGTCTGTAGCAGAGAATCTAGCCATCGCTGCGCCCAGATATTGCCAATTAAAACCCCCGTCTTCTGACGGTAAAACGAACTTGAACTCTCCGGCACTCGAACTTCCGTTTGCAAAAATTCCTTGGGTGCCACTGCCGGGAGAACCCAGAACTTCGATGAATATTTTTCCTCATAGGCTCGACCCAATTCCGGAGAAATTGCCAGCCTCAGATCGGACTTTTCTATTATCTCTTCCATCAGCTCATCTGGAATTCCCGGTTCGTGAATATTTTGGTCGTCCATAATATAAGTACATAGGGGAATGCCAAAAATTTCTTTAATCGCCAACGACAATAAAACATCCTCGGGAAAATAGGGAACGCATAAAATTCGTCGCGCCTCAATGCCTTCCATTTCCCGAGCAATTTGACGAAACACTTCCGGACGCGAAAGTCCCGAGCAATCGAAGTGAATGGCAATCTCCCCAAACTCTTGTTCCCCACCATAGTGATTGTTGGTGCGAATCGAAAAAATATTCTCGCTTTCTTGAAATAACCGCAGCAAAAATATCCCGGTTCCGTGGCGATCGTTAATCTCATTGTGATTGACAATGATATCCATCCCCCGACCTTTACCCGTGAGGATATTTCCCCCACCGGTTCGCGGCAATAACCGCTCGAATCGCATATCTTCCGCTTCCCCTCGTTCCAGGGAATCCCAAATCCATTTATCGATGCCGCGTACCGATAGCGCTTGTCCCACTTCCATGGCATTTTGTCGGAGGGTTCGCTGATTTTCGGGATGGCAAACGGACTCAACCGCCTCTCGAAAACTGTCCGGGTTGTAGTTGCAAACCACCCCCGCTTTAAACCGCTCCACAAACCGAGCCGCCGCCGTTTCTCGACTTCCCAAAACAATAATCGGTGTATTGGAAGTGGCCCAAATAAATGGAATTCTCGACGGTAAACTTAACTTCGAAATTTCTGGGCGATCGTCTGGATCGTCGGAACTACCGCTGGGTAATACCGCATAAGGATGTTGTCGTAAGATTCGCACCAATTTCGGTTCGGGAACTAAACCCTTCTGAATCAAACCATCTCGATGAAGTTCGTCTTTTTTAAACGTCAACCCCCCCGGATTGGGATTGGCATACCAGTCAAGGGTTAAGTCCAAATCTCGAATCGTACTGCGCAGGGAATCGAGCCACCGTTGGGCCCAAATATTCCCCACTAAAATCCCCGTTTGAGTTTGGGTATAAGCTTGATAGTCCGCCGGTTCCGTCAGTTGATGTTGCAGTAAGTTATCGGGAACTAACCCAGGCAGCAACCAAAAATCCAGACCGTACTTTTCTTCGTAGGCATCCCGAATTTCTGGCGAAATGGACAACCGCAGCGACGACTTTTCCAAGGCTTCCCGCATCAGTTCGTCGGGGATATTGTGCTCGCGGACGTTCTGGTCGTCCATAATATAGGTGCATAATTTCACCCCAAAAATATCCCGAATGGCGATCGCCATCAGAAGATCGTTGGCAGAATAGGGAATGCACAACACCCTGCGCGCATCGATCCCCTCCATATCCGCAATGACCTGTTCGTAGAGTTCGGCCCGCGAGAGTCCGGAACATTCACAGTGAACGGCAACATCCCCAAAATCCTGGTCTCCCTCATAGTCGCTGCGAGAGCGAATGGCAAAAATATCGGGACTCTCTTGAAACAGTCTGAGAATTAAAATTCCCGTGCCGTGCTTATTATTCACCTCGTTGTACGTCACCACCACGTCCATCGGCCGTGCCGCTTCATCAGACTCTTGGCGAACCGCGGCTTGTGCCGGTTGAACTTCTAAAGCACGGCGATAGGCGGCGATCGCATCTGGGAAATTTCCCTGTCGTTCCAGGAGGGTTCCCAATCCTTTGTTGGTATGCCAGCAGTCTGGGTTCAGTTCTAGAGCGGTTTGATAAGCCGCAAATGCGTCGTGCAACTGTCCTTGCTGGCAAAGCGCATTTCCCAACCGGTGGTGTACCGCTTCCCCTGTCAAGTTGAGGGTAATGGCTTGGTTATAGTAGGCAACGGCTTCCGGCCATTGTTCCGTATTTGCACGCTCTTCCCCCAAGCGAAAATAGTCAGGAGCCGCTTTTGGTTCGAGCATCTCAATTCGCTGCTGAAACCGGTTTTCCTGGGGATTTTTTGCCAACGCACCTCGATAAGCTTCGATCGCCTCGGCAAATTTACTTTGCTTAGCTAACGTATCTCCCAATACTTCATAGGTATGATAATCGTCAGGGTATAACTCAATAGAACGATAGTATAAAGCCGTCGCTTCGTCGAATTGGCTTTGAGCTTGCAAGACATTTGCCAAACCCCGACAAGCCCAAGGGCTATCCGGATTCAATTCTAAAGACTGCCGGTAAAAGACAACGGCTTCATCGAACTCTCCCACTTGCATCAGGGTATCTGCAAGCCGTTGATGGTAGTGAGCTTGTTCGGGATGAAGGGCGATCGCTTTGCGGTAACAATCTAGGGCTCGCTCCACGTCCCCAGCTTCTTGATGCTGATTGCCAATACTGAAATAGTCTTGCTCGGGTTGCGTGTCCACAGCCGGTTGAGGCGGCGTTTCAGTTGTTGTTTGAGCCGTTTGAACTGTCTGAGGCTCGATTGCCGTTGCCCCATCTATCCCCGGCATCCGCAGCAATCGTTCTAAATTTTGACGAACCCAACTGGGCTGCTGGGGATCGAGGGCGATAGCTTGTTGATATGCGGCGATCGCATCTCGATGCTGTCCTAACTCTGCTAAAGCCCTCGCCAGATTGGTATGACACCAAGCATACTCCACGTTTAATTCGATCGCCTTTCGATAGGAACTGACTGCATCCTCAAACTTTCCCCGCAGTAAGAGACTATCCCCGAGCTGATGGTGATAGATAAATTTATCCGGTGCTAACTCAACAGCTTTTTGATAGTAATTCGTTACCTTTTCCCAATTATTTTGCCTCGCGAATGCAGTTCCAAGATGGTAATAAAACTCTGCAATACTTCCATCTAGAGCGAGTGCTTTTTGCAATTGGTTAATTGCTTCAGAGACTTTCCCTTGATTCAGTACAGAGCGACCTAAATTACAGTACGACCATGCCTGCTCCCCATTCAAATTAATTGCCTGACGATACACTTTTTCCGCTTCATCATACTTTCCTCGTTCCAGAAATATCGCCCCAAGCGAGTCATAAGACTGATGATTTTTTGGATCGAGTTGAATGATGTTCTGATAAGCTGCGATCGCCGTATCCAACTGACCTTTTGCTTTCAGTTGATGAGCATATTCGAGCTGCTGCTGAATCGTTTCAACCATAATTTATAACTGGAACTGAATCGGTTAACGATTTAGGACTAATAGTTCATAAATCAACTCTGGATTGGGTATGAATTAACCCAACTCAAATCTTATTTATTAAGTAGATAAACTTACCCGTTTGTAAAACTCTAAATCTAAATATATCTGGTGTTTTTATCCCAGAGTGTGAGTTAATATTTTTTTGCTAAAGATGCCACCCAGACTTACAGGTATGTGTCGTTAATTGACATAGCTTTTTAAAAATAAAAGCTCTATCGTTGCGCCTTAACGAATAACTTTGTTAAGCTATTTTCTAGCAATCTGGATGCCATTGTAGGGAATAAAATCTAACTTGGCAACCTAAAATTTGGAAAAAACAAAAATTCCGTGCTTCTACTTAGGTTTCTCTTCTCAATCGATGCATTTTAAACCGAGAGAAACTTCCTTCCCTTCAAGAAATATTGAATAAAAATCTATCTTGCAGAATCAATGGTTAATATTATCTACGTAAATTTATTCAACCGCTCTCCTCTTCAGCTCAGTATTTTTACAGTCCCCAAACCCTTCCAAGGTCACATCGGCAGGATTCAGCGCAACGCGATCGCCAGTTGGACGCACCTCGAACCTACACCGGAAATCATCCTCTTCGGCGACGAGGAGGGTACGGAGTCCGTGGCACGAGAATTCGGCGCGCGCCATATCCCCCAGCTCGATCGCAACAAATACGGAACCCCGCTACTCGACAGCATTTTTGCCCGCGCTCAAAAGGAAGCCACTCACCCGATCCTCGCTTACCTCAACGCCGACATTCTCCTTACCCGCGACTTCCCCCTCGCCGCGATCGCGGTAGCGGCGAAACTTCCCCAATTCTTGATGCTGGGACGGCGTTGGGATGCCGATATTAACCAACCTCTCGATTTCTCACCCAACTGGGATGTCAAGCTGCTGCAACAGATCCGCAAAACAGGAACCCTCGCCAACCACGAAGCCAAAGATTACTTCGTGTTCCCCAAGTCTCTCTTTGGAGCGATTCCCCAGTTTGCGATCGGGCGGGGCTATTGGGATACTTGGATGGTGGAAGCAGCTCTGGCGCGAGGTTATCCCGTCGTCGATGCCAGCTTAGTTGCACCTGTCATCCACCAAAACCATCCCTACACTCATTTGCAAGGAGGTAAAAATGCCGCCTACTACGGCGAAGAAGCCCAGCGCAACAAAACTTTAGGCAACGTCCGGGAAGAAGGAACGATCGCCCATGCCACCTGGCAGCTCAAACCTGAGTCCGATCGAGATGCCCCCCAAGTGAGTCTCGTTCTCGTCCAAACGCCGCTATCCCAGCTCCAATCAACGATCGACAGCATCTTCAAACAAACAAATATCCGCAGCGAAATTATCATCGTCGGCGATCGCATCGATAACTCAACCCCATTACCCTTCAACTCGTCCCAGATACGATACATTAATCGAGAGAAACCGGGGATAACTGCCGCACGCAATCGAGGACTCGAAGCGGCGCGGGGGGAATTTATCGCCTTTCTCGAACCGGATGATGTGTTGCTTCCCGGTACGCTTGCCAAGCTGGTGGCTGATTTTGAAAAAGAGGCATCCACCCTCGATCTGGTTTTAAGCGGTTGCAAGTTTTCCCAGGGCGATCGAACTCTCGAAATCGCACCGTGGGACGAGATACCGGATTTGGAAGACTTGCACGTTTGGAAACTCGATCGACTCTGGCAACCGTTAAATCAAAGTGCCGTGATGTTCCGTCGCCAACCGTTGGCTTTTGCCGGTGGGTTTTCTCCCCAACTCGATGAAGAATCGGCAACAATTGAAATGATACTCCGCCTGGTTTTCCTGCGGGGAAGCCGAGCCGCTTGGCTGCCAGAAGTGACTTGTCATATCAGCAGAAAGCTAAATTTAAACCCGAGCGAAGGGCAAATACAAGCCGTTCTCGATCGACTGTTCGAGCGTCCTGAAGTGAAGCCGTGGATGCATCGCTTGAAATCGAGAGCCTATCGTTGACGATCGGTTTTAGGGACAGTGAACTAAAATCTCAAGAGATTTGTAAAAAATACAACCTTTACATGTGTCAAATACAAATAACCGAATACTATAGGTACGGGAAACCGAATCTCGCCGTGAGTATGTTTTGTTCGGGGAAGAATGACCGAAGCATTCGAAGCATTTGACTAGTGCAGTGCGACAGAAATAACGACCTAGCTCTCAAACCCTCAAAGCTATGTACAGTAATAATTTTTAGTAATCATAGTAATCGTAGAGTGGGCAGTTGCAGGAGTTTAAATTTCACGTTGGGCTTCATGGAACTACCCACCCAAATATACAGAATTTGATGGTTGCTGATGGTGGGCAGCAGATGAATTTTGAATGGTGCTTATCGACCTACCCTACTGACTAAACCCCACTACCACTACACTGTCCGATCCCGAACTGACGTTTCTACACCGCTTTGGCATACGTTATCCAGGTTTCAACCCGATCGAATCCCACCGATTCGTACAGCCGCAGCGCCCCAGATGGGTTCTGGGAATCCACGCCGAGTTTTGCCGTTTCCACCCCTGCATCGCGCAATCCCTGCAAACCCGACAGCAACATAGCGCGTCCGAGTCCCTGCTTGCGGAAACCGCGCCGCGTCCCCAATACGTTAATCCATCCTTCGTTGCGATCGTATCGCTGGTTGTCTTCGGGATCGATCTCGGCGTAGCAGAAGGCGGCAAAGGTGCCATCTGGGGCGATCGCAACTAAATCCAACTCCGGACGATAATCCGGATGGTGGCTGAAATATTCGAGTTCTTTGACGGTGAGATCGAAATGGTTCCAGTGGTCGATGAAAGATTGGTTGAACATCTCCACATAAGCTTGGACATCTTGTTGGATTTGCGTCTGATGCAATCGGAAACCGGCTGGAAATTCCGGGTTCGGTATCGGTTCCGAGAGCGATCGCGCCATGGTGAAGAAATAGCGCACCGGGGTGAAACCGCAACCTTCGAGAAATGCCCGTCGTTCGGTTTGCGTATCGCGACATCCCGAGTGCAACTTGACCCGAATGCCTCGTTCGCGGGCAACTTCCTGGAGGCGCGTCTGGGCCCAAGCGATAATCTCCGATTCGATCGAACCATTTCGATCGCCCGGACGAACGCAGAACCACAAAGACCCGGCAACCTCTTCGCCAGACTGAGGAATCCACAAATTACCGTAGCCGATGAGTTGGTTCTCGCGATTGTGCCAAAGTGCAATATCTCGGGTGTTATCCCGTCCTGGGGTTTCGAGAGTCCGTCGCAGTTGAGCAATTGAAGTGGCGGAGTCGGTTCGATCGACCTCGTCGCAAGTATTAATCAGTGCGACGATCTCCCCCAGATCGGTCTCTCCAGCATAGGGACGATGGGTTCGGGTCAGCATAACCGTACCTGCTAGTAAATCATATTACATTTATACTACATAAGATAGAGATCGACATTAAACCGCAAGATGAATCCCGATCGCCGCGTCAAAATCAGCAAGTACCTCAGCTACCATCTGCGCCACCATCCCGAGAAAATCGGACTCACTTTGCAATCTGGCGGCTGGGTGGGAGTCGCCGAACTCCTGGCAGCCGCCAAAAAGCACCACTTTCCCATCCAGGAGTGGGAATTGCAAGATGTCGTCGCCACCAACGACAAACAACGCTTTTCCTTCGACGAGACTCGAACGCAGATTCGCGCCAATCAAGGTCACAGTATCAATGTAGATTTGCAACTAGCCGCTACCGTTCCCCCAGATGTCTTGTATCACGGCACTCACGCTAAAGCTGTCCCATCGATTTTACGAGACGGATTGCAGAAGATGGCGCGACATCACGTTCATCTATGTGCCGATCTCGAAACTGCTCGTCAGGTGGGACGGCGACGGGGAAAGCCGATTGTCTTGCAAATCGATGCGGCAGCCATGCACCAGCAAGGCTACGAGTTTTATCGATCGCAAAATGGTGTTTGGTTAGTCGATCGAGTTCCATCGGAATTCATCCGGAGTTCACTGAAGAATCTCTAGGAATGAGGATTGAATAACCTGTGCAATTTGCGATCGATGAACCCACCCCCAACCCCTCCCGAGAGGGGAGATATAGCAACCGCGCCTTGCAGTTAGGACAACGCCGGACAATTGTGTAATTAACCCGTAGTCTTTCTCCAAAGCCCCCTTCGCCTCCGAAACCCACCTTCACGAGTATCTTAACGATCGCCAAATATCCCGATCGGGTGCAAGTTAACGTTGTATTCGGTACGATATCTCCTTGAGAACCTCGGGAATTAGAATACGGTGGAACAGCCAACCCAAGACATTCAACAGCGCGCGGCACAATTGCGATCGCAACTCCAAAAAGCCGGATACGCCTACTACACCCTCGACGCGCCGATTCTGGAAGATGCGGTGTACGATCGCCTTTACCGAGAGTTGCAAGATCTCGAAGCGCAATATCCGAGTTTAGTCACCCCCGACAGTCCCACCCAGCGCGTGGGCGATCGCAACGCTGAAGGTTTCACCTCGATCCAACATAATATTCCCCTCTACAGTCTAGAAAATGCCTTTAACCTCGAAGAATTTGCCGCATGGCAGGAACGGTGGCAGCGCCTAACTCCAGAACACCTAACTCCAGAAGCCGAACCCCGATACGTCTGCGAGTTGAAAATTGATGGGTTGGCATTAGCCCTCACCTACAAAAATGGAGTACTCGTCCGGGGGGCAACCCGAGGGGATGGGATATCCGGAGAGGATATTACTCCCAATGTTAAAACCATTCGATCGATTCCCCTACGCTTAAATACCGACAACCCTCCCGAAATCGTGGAAGTGCGGGGGGAAGCATTTTTACCCATCGAAACCTTCGAGCAAATCAATCGGGAACGGGAAGCCGCCGGCGAAAACCCATTTGCTAACCCCCGCAACGCTGCAGCCGGAACCCTGCGCCAACTCGACCCCCAAATTGTCGCGCGGCGCAACTTAGACTTTTTTGCTTATACTCTCCAGATTCCCTCGGGAGATTTTGGGGAAATTGCCACCCAATGGGATTCCCTCGAAGCTTTAAAACAGTTGGGGTTTCAGGTGAATCCCAACCGGCAAATTTGCGATCGCGCTCAAGCAGTGGGGGAATATTACGAGCGTTGGGATCGAGATCGGCGCGATTTGCCCTATATGACGGATGGTGTGGTGGTGAAGCTCGATTCCGTCGCGCTTCAGGAGGAGTTGGGCTTTACTCAAAAGTTTCCGCGCTGGGCGATCGCTCTTAAGTATCCCGCGGAGGAAGTGCCGACGCAAGTGGTTTCGGTGACGGTACAAGTGGGACGCACCGGGGCGCTAACTCCGGTGGCCGAACTCAAACCGGTGCTGCTGGCGGGAACGACGGTGGCGCGAGCAACGTTGCACAATCGCGATCGGATTGCCGAATTGGACTTGCATTTGGGGGATACCGTCGAGATTCGCAAAGCGGGGGAAATTATCCCGGAGGTGGTGCGGGTGCTGCCAGAGTTAAGGCTTGCCGATGCCCAACCCTATCAATTTCCCGATCGCTGTCCGGAATGCGATCGACCCGTTGTCAAACCCGAGGATGAGGCGGTGACTCGTTGCGTCAATCCCGTTTGTCCTGCAATCGTGCGCGGGGCAGTTGCCCATTGGGGTTCTCGTGCGGCGTTGGATATCGATGGGTTGGGGGAAAAGTTAGCCCGACAGTTAACGGAAGCGGGATTGGTGCACTCAGTCGCCGATTTATACGATCTCACAATAGAACAAATCGCCGCCCTCGAACGGATGGGGCAAAAGTCAGCCGAAAAACTCATCGGCGCGATCGCCACTTCTAAGGCACAACCCTGGGCGCGAGTACTGTACGGTTTGGGGATTCGCCATGTGGGGAGTACCAACGCTGCCGCCATCGCCGAAGGATTTCCCAGTTTAGAGTTACTCTCCCAGGCATCGGAAACACAGATCGAATCCATTTACGGAATCGGCTTGGAAATTGCCAAATCCATTGTCGCTTGGTTTCAAGTGCCGGAAAATCAAACCCTCGTCGAGCGATTGAAATCCACGGGATTGCAACTCGAATCCTCCCTTCCCCCGGCGGCAACCTCCTCACCCCTCACCGGTCAAACCTTTGTCATCACCGGCACGCTGCCAAACTTAAAGCGAGGGGAAGCTAAAACAAAAATTGAAGCAGCCGGCGGTAAAGTCACGAGTTCGGTCAGTTCTAAAACCAACTATTTAGTTGCGGGAGACTCTCCCGGCTCGAAGTTAGAAAAAGCCGAAAAATTAGGAATTCCGCTACTTTCAGAGGTAGAGTTATTAAAATTACTCGAAGAGTAACCGATCGCGCTCTCTCCATCCACTCAATCCGATTTGTAAGCATTCAGCCTTCAGCAATCGGCAGTCAGCTTTAGACTTTTGGGGAAAGCCAAAATTTTAGGAGTTTTAGATTGGAAGATTTGAAAGTTGTAAGCGGCATTTGAGTTTTAACCTGATAGCTGACCGCTGATACCTGAATGCTGACTGGAATTTCAACTTAATTTAAATTAACTTCATGGGCGTTTTCAGACAAATTCGCATTTGCGCGATCGGCGTACTTTTTCTTTCTTGTATCGAATGTAGCTTGGCTTATATCGGACTGGTTCAAACCCAAAAAAATGTCAAAATTGTTAACCATATTGGGGTCGTTCGGGGCAAAAGCCAGCGGCTGAGCAAGCTAGAATTGATGAATCTTCCCCACGATGACATTATTCAAGAATTGGATGTCATTTTAGAGGCACTCACCTTGGGCGGGAATATGGAGTTAGATATTGCCACGTCTTCCAGGACTGACTACTGGGAACCGTTACAAAAACTCAATCGAGATTGGCAAGAACTTAAGCTTCTGATTCGCGAGTATCGTATCGAGCGAGACAGCCAACAACAATTATTAGAAGCCAGCGAAAAATTTTGGGATACTTGTAATAAGACCGCGTTTGCCGCACAAGAATATTCTCAAAAACAAGTGCGCAGAATTATTGTATTCGGTGCGATGGCTCTTTTCATTAATATCATTTTACTCCTCGTGTTTTATAACATGAATGAGGGCGTCGCCAAGGTCGTACAAAAAACCCTCAACAGCGTGGCGAATTATCTTTCCCAAATTCAAGTCACCGTCGAAAAACAAGAACGGGGTCTCGAAGCCCAAGCGCGATCGGTTTCTCGCACGACAACCGCCATCGAAAAACTGCGAGCCTCATCCCATCAAGCCTCCAATTACTCAGAAGAGTCTGCAAAGCGATCGACTCAAGTCTTAGCATTTACCGATGGGGGTACTCAGTCGGTGGGACAAACCCAAACCTGCGTGCTGGAATTAAAAGAGCAAGTGAGTCGGATTGCCGACAATATCGAGCAACTGAGCCGGCAAACCGATCTCATCGGGCAGGTTTCGACGCTCGTGCAAGATATCGCCAATCAAACCAACGTGCTGGCTTTAAATGCCAATATCGAGGCATCGCGAGCGGGAGCAATCGGTCGGGAATTTGGGGTGGTGGCCCGCGAAATCCGCCAACTCTCCGCCCAAAGCCAACAATCGGCTGAGACGATTAAGACGATCGTCTCTGATATCCAGAGTGCCATTCAAGCCACGGCAAGCTTGATTCGATCGGGGACTCAGGTCGCCCGAAATGGAGAAGACAGCGTTCGCGAAACCGCCACTACCTTCGCCCAAGTTCAAGATGCCGTGAGTGAAATAACCCAATCGGCACGGGAAATGGCCGGCAACGCCCAGCAACAACTCGAAGCGATCCAACAAATTGCCTTGGTGATGAACGAACTCAATCTCGGGGCTTCGGATACAGTGGTGGGCATTCGCCACGCCCAAGCAGAAACTCAAAAGGTGAGGGAGATTTTGCAGGATTTAAGAGCTTCGATCGAGTAGATGAATTTAGAATTCGGAATTTGAAGTTGGGAATTTGGAGTTTGGAGAATATCACTCTTCGATCGAGTAGAGGAATTTGGAATTTGGAATTCGGAGTTCGGAGTTGGGAAAATATCGCTCTTCGATCGACCTGGGATGAAACAACGTATATAGTTAGGACATCTACAAAATCTACAAGCTATAAATAGCAAGGTTTTGACTGATGGCTGAATGCTGATAGCGCGTGGGCTTACTGCTATATTCGCCGAGTTTTCCGAAACTGACAGAAGAGCGATCGATGGGAAGTGTGAATGTTTAATGTTTAATTTTTAATGCGCGCATTCTTTTCCGAAGCCGGAACTTCGTAGGACAAAATCGTATAGCGAATCAGCCCTTGACGACTCGCCCACTGCAAACTCTGGGTAACCATTTCCGATGCCCGGCCGGCTGGGGAATTTTCAATGCTGCGAATTAACCGACGCAGCATGGGATAGGTGGGTAGGGTATTAATCGTAATATCTTGTTCCCGCAACGGAAGCAGATTCGATCGCCGGGCTAAATCTTGGTAGTTGGTAAGGGTATAGCTGAAATCTCCCTGTCCGTAGGTACGCACGATCGCATTCCCGAAAAGGAAGTAAGCACCCTTCACCAGCGGCATCACCAGTTCGGCGGGAATAAAATCGCACAATGCCAATCGCCCCCCCGGACGCAGAACCCGCCGTGCTTCCTGGAAAAATCGCTCCCGACTGGGGAAGTGGAAAATGCACTCGACAGCGAGAACGACATCGAAGGAGTTGTCGGCAAAGGGTAACTCGCACGCATCCCCCTCGACAAACTCGATCGAGTTGTTGGCTTTGGCCTGCACTTGTTCTCGGGCGCGTTCGAGCTGTTTGCCGCTGATGTTCAACCCCACCAGATCTAGGTTGTTGAAGCGATCGTTGAGGGATGCGATCGTACCGCCAAAGCCGCACCCGGTATCGAGAATCCGCTGTCCGTCTTCGATTTGGGCGGCATCGCACACTTGGGCTGAAAGGGCTTCGGCCGCTCGAACGAAGTCTTGAGTCGATCCGTCGGCGATGGTGGGAGAGTCCCAATATCCCCAGTGGATGTGGTTGCCAAAAGCTTGGATGACATCGGTATTACCTTGCCGAAATAGGTCGAGGAGGGTGTTGTAAGGCAGTTGGGTTTTTGTCTCGATCGATTGTGTCATTGTTCTATGGGGTGAAAGTGTTGGACTTTTTGGAATTTGAATGAGGGTTTTGTGAATGCCGATGGGTACTTGGGGTTCTGTTGACATTTCATGCTTAAAGCCTGAACTCGCAGTGTTTACGGAGAGTTTCGCTCGTACCGGTGAAATTCAGTCGTCACATGAGGTTGAAAATTAAATGTCAACACAGCCTAGATTTACTAAGCATTTTGCATTTTGCATTTTGCATTTTTAATTCTGCGTAGCAGCACTAAGCTGCATTCAAGACGGACTCGGGAAGAGACCCTCGACTCTCATCCCAAGACTCGATCCAGTTCTCGATAGTTTGATTGACCTCGTTCGAGCGTTCGTAATGCAAGTAATGACCGGCATTTTCGAGGAGTACTCGGGTGAGATGCGGACAAGTTTGGAGAATGCGATCGTCGAGATTGGGGGGCAGTACCCCATCTTGCTGACCCTCTAACCACAAAATCGGGATTTCGATTTTGGGTAAAAGTTCTTCAAGCTTCGGCATGAAGTTCGGATGCGTCATGGCGAGAACGACGCTGGACCAAGCTTTTTCAAATTCCGGCGTTTCGGTGGGTTTGGCAATACTTAAAATCAGTTCTTCCGTAAAAGGTGCCCAATTCACGCACAGGGACTTGGCCCACTGGCGAACCACAGAGGGTTGGCGCAGCAGCACTGCTAGGGTTTGTTGCACTAAGGGCAACAGAACGCGCTCTTCGACGGTGGACGAGACCGATTGCATCCATTGCGGACGAGTCCAATTCAGTAATGCCAAATCGGGCAACCCCACCAATGCAATACCTCGAACCATAGATGGATGGGTTTGGGCCGTCACCAGAGAGAGTGCGGAACCCATGGAGTTGCCCACTAAAACGACGGGGCGATCGATAAACCGTTGCCAGAAGTCGTACACTTGCTCGCTCCACAGAGCCATGGTGTAGTTTTCCGGGGGTTTCTGAGATTCTCCAAAGCCGAGTAAATCGAGTGCGTAAGCGGGACGGTGCTGACCGAGTGCGGCAATGTTGTACTGCCAATGTTCGATCGAGCCGCCGAAACCATGCAGAAAGAGCAATGGAGTATGCCGCTCTTCAGAAGTCGGTTCGACAACTGCATAACGAATGTTCCAGCCTTTCCAGTCCCAAGATTCTCGATTTGCGAATTTTTGTTGCAAGTCTAGTGAGTATATCACTGCTTAAAGAATTCGAAACGTTTTCAAATATCCACTTAAGTAAATACACGTAACACGATATGAAAACTAGACAAAGACTTTAACTTAACTTGAATGTTATTTCAAAAAAATCAAGTAACTTTATGCTTAAACTCGATCTCCATAGATACCGAATAACTAAATTACGTTATAGCGATTAAATGAGGTTACGGTGTAACCCCCTTCAAATCAAAATTCACACTCCATGCACTGAAGCTGAAGTGTAAATCTAAATATAGTGTTGGATAAAAATTTTGAGGCCTATGTGTTGTATCGAGTCACAGGCAATAAAGCGACTACAAATAGGCAAAGTCTCTTGTTCGCACAACTTTTGACTGTGCTACTTTAAGTCAACCTACGACAAAAGACGTAAGTATAACTACTGAATCGATAAATTCGATTCTTCAAACAAGATGTTCATTTATTTAGACCCATGAACCATGTCTTGAGTCTTTTTAACTTGTGCCGACCCGTTAACTTGCTTTTAGGATGTTTTACGGTTTTGATGTCGGCTTACATGATGGACGAGTGTCCTCAAGTCGATACCTTAGTTGAAGCTACAGTTGTAGTTGTGAGCTTTGTGGGTGCATCCAATGCTTTCAACGACTATGTAGACTTCGACATCGATCGAGTTAATCGTCCGAACCGTCCTTTGCCTCAGAAACATATTACCAGAAAATTCGCACTTCACGTTTCGATCGCACTTTTTATCTTGGGGAGTCTCGTCTCGATGGCGCTCGTTCCCGCCGCGACGGCGATTGCGATGGGTGCGGTACTGCCGGTGGCGATCGTCTACAGCACTTCTCTCAAAGGTTTACCCTTGGTTGGGAATGCCGCAGTGGCATTTACCGTGGGGATGACATTTATCTTTAGCGGTGCGGCGTTCGGGGATGGGATGGCGTTGCTGACTCCGGCGATTCTCACCTTCGGATTTTCCTTCATTCGCGAATTAATTAAGGATATGGAGGATATTGAGGGCGACAGGCTTGCAGACTTGAAAACCTTTCCCATCTTGTTTGGCGATAAAGTCGCTGCCAAACTTTCTTCTGCTTTGATTATTGCGCTGCTGGTTGCATCTGTGGTTCCCTACTGCCGGGGAGATTATGGGATGCCCTATATGATGCTATTCACCTTAGGCGTCAGTTGGCCGCTCTGTATTTCGATCGGTTTAATGATTGGCACTCCTGCAACTCAAACCTACAGTAATGTCGCTAATTTAATGAAGGTTTGCATGTTTGTTGGTTTAGTGGCAATCGGCATGGGTGAAAGCATTTTTGCTTAGTTTTTTTGCTGATTCCTTGAGTATTGGATTTCTGATTTTTTGGCTTGATTGGTTTAATATTTTTTTCATACTTCAATCATAACCTAAGTGTAAGTAAAAATCAACATTTTTTTTAGATTTTTCATGGAACTCGATAACTATACCAACACAGAATATCTCCTTAGTTTAATTTTTGGCGGTCTTTGCGATACGTTCTGGTTAATTACCTACTTCCTGATTATCCGCAGAGGATTTCAAGAAAAAACCTACGGAATGCCGATGGTGGCATTATGCACGAACCTATGCTGGGAGTTCATCTTCACCTTTATTTATCCCTATGACACGATTCAGGTTTATCTAAATGGTGCATGGTTTTTCACCGATCTCGTCCTTCTGTATCAATATTTTAAATTTGGTCGTTCTGAATTTAAGAAGTTCCCAGAGGATTGGTTTTACCCGAGTTTTGTGATTTCCTTAGTACTTAACTTTGTGGGAATCTGGATTATCACCTACGAGTTTCAAGATTGGTATGGAAACTACACTGGATTCGCAGACAATATGTTGATGTCTATCCTGTTTATTTTGATGTTAATCGATCGGGATAGCGTCAGGGGTCAATCTCTATATATTGGAATCTTTAAATGGCTGGGAACGTTAGTTGCATTTATCTCCGTCTCTTCGATCTTTAAGTTCTCGCTACTCTTGTGTTTCTTATATGGCTCGGTCTTTGTGTTTGATACAGTCTACATCACGCTGCTATATCAAAAGACGAAGCAAGAAGGATTTAATCCTTTTCAACGAGCATAATAGCTCGGATTGTTTTCACCGAACTAGTACTCTACCACAATTATTTTGACAACCACTCTAATTTTGAAAGCATTGATTTACAAGCATTATAGAGATTTACACCCTGTCATAATTACTGTGGCGGAGTACTAGGTGAATGCGATTTTTAAAAAATCATGGTTATTAAGCGATGAAAAAAATTGATGGTCCCAAAACGCCCCCGATCGTGCAACTGATTCAGTGGATTGCCGACCCGATCGGTTTTATGGAATCGAATGCAAAACGCTATGGAGATATTTTTTTTGCGCGCTTAGGAAAAAGCTTACCTCTGATCTTCATTAGTAAACCTAAAGTCATTAAAGAAATTTTTAGCTTGGATAGTAATCAGTTTGACGCAGACGAGTCAAGTGATGTTTTGCGAATCTTGCTAGGTCATAATTCGATCGTTCTATCTAATGGTGCATTTCATAAGAGACAGCGGCAGTTACTGATGCCTCCATTCCATGGCTCTCGAATGTTCACTTACGGACAGCTTATTTGTGAGATTACCCAGCAGGTCATAAGTAATTGGGATAAGGGTAGGCCGTTCTCTGTACGTCCTTGTGCTCTTGATATAACGATGCAAGTTATCTTGCAAGCTGTATTTGGATTACAAAAGGGAGCGCGTTACCAAGAATTGCACTATGAGGTCGGGGCTTTTTTAGATATGACAGCCTCTCCTGTACAGGCTCTCCCATTATACTTTCGCTTTTTACAGCAGGATTTGGGTGAATGGAGTCCATGGGGTAGTTTTATACGTTGCCGACAGAAGGTTGACGATCTTTTATATGCAGAGATTCGAGAGCGTCGAGAAAATTTAGACTCTTCACGAACTGATATTTTAACTCTGTTGTTATCTGCACGAGATGAAAACGGAGACGCCATGACAGATGAAGAATTACGGGACGAATTGATGACTCTATTACTCGCCGGTCACGAAACGACTGCGACGGCATTATCTTGGGCGTTATATTGGATACATAAATTACCCGAAGTACGCTCGAAGCTACAAGCAGAACTTGATAGCTTAGGAACAAATCTCGATCCGGTAGCTATTTTCAAACTTCCCTATTTGACGGCAGTGTGTCAGGAAACCCTACGTATTTATCCAGTTTTACCCGTTGTTTTATCTCGTGTCGCTAAGTTTCCACAACAAATTCTGGATTATCAACTAAATACAGGAACGATGGTTGCCCCCTGCATCTATCTAACCCATCATCGAGAAGATATCTATCCCGATCCCAAACGATTCAGACCTGAACGATTTATCGAAGGGCAATACTCTCCCCACGAGTATTTGCCCTTCGGTGGAGGTAACCGACGCTGTATTGGGATGGCGTTGGCACAATATGAAATGAAATTAACGATCGCAACTATTCTTCTTAACCTAGAACTCAAACTCCCCAATGAGAGACCCATACATCCTGTTCGCCGAGGTGTGACATTAGCCCCTCCCGATAACTTGCGACTGGTTGTTACCGGTCGGCGAACTCCCAACCAAACTCCAACGACTGCAACTGTGGGGTAGCGACCCCATCAACGTAACGCTGTATGCTGGTATCCAGACTGTCGGATGACCTTAGAATTTATGGTTCCAGCATCCATTACCGAGAAAGCGATCGAGATTCGTGTTCCCTCTAACTCCATTCAGCCAAAGACTTGGCACAAAGCTTGGTCTCTCTTACCCGTTACCTGTTTCCTATTACCCACTGTTGCCACTGCTCAAATTACTCCAGATACTACATTACCGACCAACTCCATCGTCACTCCCGATGCCAATACGATCGTTATTGATGGCGGAACTTCAACGGGAAGTAACTTATTTCATAGCTTCCAGGAATTTTCCGTACCCACCGGTACCGAGGCATACTTCAACAATGCCCTCACCATCGATAACATCATCACCCGCGTGACGGGAGGTAATCTCTCCGATATCGATGGCTTGATGCGTGCTAACGGGACGGCAAATCTCTTTCTCCTCAATCCCAACGGCATTGTCTTCGGCCCCAATGCCCGACTTGATATTGGCGGTTCGTTTGTGGGTAGCACTGCCGACCGCCTCAACTTCGAGGATGGCAGCTTCTATAGCGCTACGGAACCCAATTCTCCCTCCTTATTAACGGTCAACGTCCCCATCGGTCTGCAGTTCGGCCCCAATCCAGGGGATATTATCAATCGAGCCAATACAACTGCGACTGATGTGATGGGGAGTGTCGTCCCCGTTGGGCTTCAGGTGTTGCCAGATAATACTCTGGCGTTGATTGGGGGTAATGTGCTGCTAGAAGGTGGCTTCCTGACCAGTGCCGGAGGAAATGTTGCTATTGGTGCGGTCGGTGGCGAGGCACAAGTAGATTTCGATCGCGCGTCGAACCACTTGGGTATAAACTACGATAGCGTTGAGAACTTTCAAGATGTTCAACTCTCTCAAGCTGCACGCATCGATACCGGTGGGGTGGGGGGAGGCGAGATTCAGCTTCAAGGACGGCAGATCGGACTGAGTGAAGGTTCTGCAGTTGTCTCGAATACCTTTGGCGGTCGAGATGGGGGAGGAGTGACGATTTCTGGGTCACAATTTTCCCTTACTGGAGGGTCTTATGTGGCGGCAAATACTTTTGCGGATGGTGCTGCTGGGGATCTTAGCGTGAATGCTTCCGAATCGATCGAGTTGATAGGGATTGAAAATCGTGTCAATCTCACGTTAGAAGTCTTTAGCGAAGCATTTGACCCTACCCAAAATCTGCGGAGTGGATTATTTGCTCTCAGTTTTGGGATGGGAAAAACTGGAGATGTTGACTTAAGGACTGAGACGTTAACACTACAGGATGGGGCAACGATTTGGGTGACTCCCTTTGATTTGGGTGTAGGAGGAAATTTGAGTATTGATGCCCGCATGACGGAGGTGACTCAATCTTCAGTACAAACTGTAAGTTTTGGTGCTGGCTCTAGCGGTAATTTAAGCATTGTTGGTACGAATTTACTAGTGCAGAATCAATCATTCCTGGCATCTTCTACTCTTACCTCGCAAGCAGGAGACCTTACTCTCAATGTGGAATCAATTGAAGTTATAGGTGCTTCAATTGATAACTCAGTATTTGTCACAGCGATTTCCACCTCAACCGCTGGAGGACAACAAGCCGGTAACCTCTCCATCAATACCGATCGCCTCATTCTACGTGATGGCGCACTCCTCAGAAGCGACGCGATTGGCTCCGGTCGTGCTGGTAACATCACGATTAACGCCACCGAATCCGTCGAACTCCTCGACCCCCTATTTCAAGTCATCGATCCGGCAACTCCCATCGTAGAAGATAGCAGCATTCTCGCCGGGACAACGGGAGCGGCAGAACTGGCCGGGGATATTACCATCAACACAGGAGAGTTAGTGCTGGCTAACGGGGCGGCAATTTCTGCCTCTGCCGACAACCTTCAAATTGGAGAGGTGAGCGTTCCGGCAACGGGTCGCGCGGGAACCATTCGCATTAATGCCCAAGATGCCGTTGAAGTTAGGGGGATTTCACCAGATGGTCGCCTCAGCAGCATCCGGAGTTCTACTGCCGGTATTGGAGATGCGGGGGGTATCGACATTCAAACGCCAATCTTGAGGGTTTTTGATGGCGGTCAAGTTTCCGTTGCTACCTTGGGAACGGGACAAGCCGGTAATTTAACTATTGTGGCAGAGGAAATCGATCTAAATGGCTCGATCGCCGCACCCGAGTTGGACTTCGATCTAGATAACATTCAAACTGTGGAAAATCCAACTTTCGATCCGTCTCAGCTTCCCGAAGGACAGGTACTCAACTTTACCTCCTTCCTGCTAACGGAGGAACTGGGGAATGCAGGAGCGGGTCAGGTGCCCAGTAGCGTATCGGCTGTGAGTTTCGATTCTGGAAGGGCTGGGAATATTATCCTGGAAACGGGAGAATTGCGCGTGCGCGGTGGAGCGTTGCTGGGGGTGGCGAGTTTCGGAAGCGCCGATGCCGGAGATATCAATGTTTTCGCCGATGATATTCGACTCGATACCCGAGGCACGATCGCCGCTACCACGGCAACGGGAGCAGGGGGCGATATCATCTTGCAAGCGGAGAATTCTTTGCAGATGCGCCGCAACAGCCTCATTTCCACGGAAGCTAACGGCATCGGAAACGGGGGCAACCTCACCCTCGATGTGACGACCCTCGTGGCGTTGGAAAATAGCGATATTATTGCTAATGCCTTTGAGGGAAACGGCGGGAATATCGACATTACCACCCAGCGCATTTTCGGTACCGAAGTGCGATCGGAACTCACCCCCCAAAGCGATATCAGTGCCAGTTCTCAGTTTGGGGTGAGTGGGGTGGTGGAAATTTCCCAGCCGAATGTCGATCCCACCTCAGGATTGCTCGAACCGATTCGCAACCCGCTCAACGACACGGAGCTTTATTTCCATACTTGCGATCTTTATTCCAACAGTGAATTTTACGTCATCGGACGGGGGGCGATCGCGCCGGGACCGGGGGACGAACTCGATGCAGACGCGGTGTTAGTGGATTTGGGGGATGACAGTATCGAGGCACTCAACTCCGATAGCGGTGAATTTGCGATGGGTTATGGGGAAGAGGGTTCGCCGCTACCGCCACCGCCACCCATCGAAGCCACCGGTTGGGTCGTGCGTCCCGATGGCACGATCGAACTGATTGCTGCGACCCCAGGCGGTCACCCCTGGTACACTCACCCGGATTGCGCCAATATTGCCGATCTATTCGAGGGGTCTTCCGGTGCTGGGGATAATGGGGAGAGAATTAAAAATTAACGCCATGTGCGACTTAATTCTCCAAAATCCTCTCGCTCGGGGTTAAAGGGGAAGGGGGAAGGGGGGATAAGTCTACTCGCTCACGATATGGCGAGCGCTTGCGTGTTGCACACCGCGTAATTAAAAATGAGGAAGTTTTAGGGGCACAAGCATTTGGGCGATGCAACAAACGAAACCTGACAGATCCAAATGCTTGTGCCCTCACGCATGGCTATAGCGCTATCGCGCATGGCTTCGCTAACGCTCGTGCCCTCCAGAGCGCTGTAGCGTCGCCACTGACCCTGTGTCAATTGTCCATTCTCTTCGAGAGAGCGTAGAATGAACATAGCCATCGAGCTTCCCCAAGTACGATCCTCAAAAATTTTCGATCGAGTCGGTCGCGAGTATCTAGAAACAAAAGCACTGACTCGGTCTCGGGTATCGTGCATATTGGTAGATAGGGAGCTCGTCTTTTCACCAGCGAGCTCGAGTTCGTGGTGCTCGTCGAGCGCATTGCGATTTCTCCCCCATTGATGCGTCTGCCATTACTCATAATGCTGAAGACCCATGCGTTGGGCAAAAAAGTTCCATGAAACAGGGAAAGATGCAAAACATTGGCATACCGGAGTTGAGATGCGGACAAAATATTCCCGAAATTGAACTGCTGCCGGGTGCTGTCTCGGAAATTTTGGCTTCGGTGCGAGATACTGGCGTTCTCACCAAGGCCGACTGTTACGGACTGATGGCAGCGGCTTTAGATGAGTCTCTCAACGAACAGGACCGGCGATCGGTCAATCGCTTAGTGCGATCGGTTCTTAAGGGACGAGTGCGGGTGACGGATTGCCTGTCGGTGGTGGCTTATTCCCTGGAGAAATCCTAGGTGAATGGACAATGGACAATTGACAATGGGTACTCGTGAAATGGTGATGACAGCACCCATTCCTCTCAACCCTTGACAAACGCTACACAAGCTTAATCTTTCCCCCTTAACCTTGAACCCTTCGCCCTTTCACCCTTTTTCGTCTAATCGTTCTTGACAGATTTGGCGGAAGTGGTGACCCCGTTCCTCAAAGTTGGCGTAGCGATCGAAACTGGCACAGGCGGGAGAGAGCAAAACCGTTCGCGGCGCGTATTCTTCGACCAGTTGCATCGATCTTTCGACAGCGCGCTCTAGAGTCTCAGCGATTTCGTAGCGATCGTATCCCACTTCGAGCAAGCGTCGGGCAAATGTCGGTGCGGCTTCCCCTACGAGCAAGACGGCAGCCGCTTTGGCTTGAATGGTTTGCAGCCATGCAGTATCGTCTCCGGCTTTGGGTTCTCCCCCGGCAATCAAGATTGTCGGTGCGGTAACAGCCGATAATCCCACCTGGGCCGCATCGTAATTCGTGGCTTTGCTATCGTTAATAAAATCTACCCCGCGCCAGGTACAAATTCGCTCCAATCGGTGGGGAACGCCGGGAAACTGGGAAATCGCCAGTTCGATCGCCTCTTTCTCGATGCCCGCGAACCGTGCGGCGGCCACGGCCATTAGCAAGTTTTGTTGGTTGTGGGTTCCCGGCATCGGTAATGCCGTTGCGGGTAAAATTTTCTGGGTGCCATCCATCACCCAATCTCCTTCAATATAGAATTGCGGATCTAACCCAGATTTTGCCCCTTCGATACTCGTCCAGCAAGCCTCAGGCCAGCGTTGGCGACCTTGTTGCCGCAGATAGGGGTCGTCGCCGTTGAGAATTTGGATTTGGGACGCGGCCAACAGCTTGGCTTTGATATTGAAATAATTTTCCAGGGTGTAGTGACGGGCGAGATGATCGGGGGTAAAGGTCGTCCAGAGGCCAATTTGCGGAGTGAGGGTGGAGGAAGATTCGATTTGGTAGCTGCTGATTTCGGCAATGACACGATCGACGTTCGGTTCCGTTTGCAGTGCCAGTTCGCAGGCGGCGTAGCCGATATTACCACAGGGGGGTGCGTTGAATCCGGCGGTTTTGAAAATTGCGGCAATCAGTGCCGTCGTCGTGGTTTTGCCGTTGGTTCCGGTAATCGCAATCCAAGGACGGTCTTGGAGGTGTCGCCACGCCAATTCCATTTCGCCGATGACTTCGATACCCATCTCCCGCGCGCGGACGAGGTTGGGTAAATCCCACGGTACGCCGGGACTGATAACCAACAAATCCAGAGCTGCCGATGGCTCGAAATTCTGACCCAAACAGACGGCAATTCCTTCGCCGGCGAGTTGCTGTTGCAGCGATCGCAGGTTTTCGCGATCGTTGCGATCGCTCACCGTCACCTGCCATCCTTCTCGCTGCAACAGTCTCGCAGCGGCAATCCCCGATCGTCCCAGACCAATAATTTCCGCGTTCGGCATACTCGATATAGATTTCCCCATCCGGCAACCCTTATCTTAACGTGAGTTCGGGATCGGACTGTTATCGGCGACGGGGGGTGTAGGGTGTGAGGTATGGGGTGTTGGTGAACGGTTAGAATCATTGATGATTTGTCAAGCCATACACCCCAATTGAGAATGGGTTAGTCGCGATGCTCTTCCCCATCTCCCAACTAACGCAATCGCCTTTGAATCCGGGCTAATTCCTCCACCCCTTCAAAGGCATAGCGATTGTAGCCGTTGCGGGCGATCAGGTCTTCCATGTATTCAACCCGATCGTCGCTGGCGGGGTGGGTGGATAGGAAACTCGGACCTCGCGATCCGTGTTCTTCGTATAACGTTGCCATCAGATTTCGCAATCCATCGGCAGCATACCCGACACTGTTGAGGACGCGAGTGCCCAGGATATCCGCTTGGGTTTCCTGAGAGCGAGAGTGGTCTAAACTCACCAGGGTGCTGAGAATGTTCCCCAGGGGAATTTCCCGACCGACGTTGGAGAGTAACAGATTGGTCATTACCCCTTCGTAGCCGTGGGAGAGAACTGCGTGGGCGACTTCGTGGGCGAGCAATCCCGCCAGTTCCGCTTCGGTGTTGGCGCGGGTAATGGCACCGGTATGAATGAAAATCTTGCCGCCGGGTAGGGCAAAGGCGTTCAAAGAATCGTCTTCGATGACGTAGAACTCGTAATCGAATTCATCCCGGCCCATATATCGCGCTACGTCTTGACCGATTTCGTCGATATAGTCGACGACGACGGAATCTTCAACTAACGTGGCTTGCCGCTTCACTTGTTCGGCTACTTGTTCGCCCAAGTCCGATTCTCCCATGGCGACGATTTGCACCAGTTGGATGCCTTGAACGACGGAAGATTGGGTGTTGCCGGTGAGGATACCCACCGCAAGTCCTCCCAAACCCCGCAGTGCCATTTTTTCTCGCACCCCCGATCGAAAATCATCGAGTTTGTCGTCAGCAATCGCAATAAATTCCGGGGCTTCGGGACGATCGGGATTGAAAATGGCAAACTGGCGAGCAGCGATCGAAGCTTCGAGATCTTGACCGTCTTCGTCGAGGGCTCGCACCCGCAACCGGGCGAATTCCGGGGATTCCGGGAACAGGGTGGTGAGTTCTTCCAGGCGGAGGATGGCGTCTTCTAAATCCCCTTCTTCGATTTGGGCTTCGATGGCGAAAGCCTGGGCTGGGGCAAAGTTGGGGGCTTCTTCGGCGAGCAGTTTGAGGGCTTCTTCCGCCTGGCTTTCCCGCCCGTTGGCCCAACCTTCTTGGGCGTTGCGCCAGTATACCTGACCGGCGACGGAGAGTTGAGCGGGGTCGCTAATGAGATCGGACGCGGGGGCGCGATCGCGTTCGTTAGGGAAGGGGGGCTTCACTTGCCGGTAGAGGCGTTCGGCTTCTCGGCGGTTGCCCTGGAGGTAAAGTCGATCGGCTGTCGCGATCGTTTGCTGCGTCCGATCGAGGGAAACGGGGCGATCGCTGTTGGAGTTGTTATTCTGGTTGGGAACGGGCTTTTCGCGAGCGGTCACGGTGTCGCGATCGCCGCTAATACTCAGGTTATAGCGTCCCTGTCCTCGGGCATCGTAGGAATTGACGATCGCTAAATACGTCCCATCTTGCGGTAGGGTGACACTCAGGGTCGAGTTGCTGTCGCTGGAGTTGGCATCGTCGTTTTCGGCGATGGGTTCGTTATCGGGATTGACGAGGATTAAATACGTATCGAAATCCTGACTTTCCAGGCGAAGGGTCACCGACTGACCGGCGATGCCTTCAAATTCGTAGATATCGTAATAGCTATTGTCTTGGGGTAATCGATCGTCTCCCCGTTCTAAGGTTCCTCGTTCTTCGAGCACAGAAGTGCGAGTCAGTTGCACCGGCTTGCCAGTCGATTCCGGGTTGCGGGATTTGAGGGTGGGCGCGTTCTTTTGGGAATAGATTTTAGAATTATCGGTTTTTGGCGGTTTCACCACTTGTATTTCAGCGGGGATAGGAGTCGCCGAAACGGTTGTGAATCCTGCGTGAGACAGGGCGTAATTGGGGGAATGTAGGAAGCTCAAGGCGAGGAATAGGGTTTCGCCGAGAATGAGCCATTTGAGTGTGCGAGCTGCTTTCATAGTCAATCTGGAGTCGATCGGGATGAACTGAAGATGAATTGGCGCGATTAGAGCGAGTCGCCTCGATGCTGTCCCCTAGCTCTACTATATTTCAACGTTTAGGACTGCCATTGGCTCTCATTTAGGTCGAAATCTCTCGAATTTTCCAAAAACGAAAGAGATGACTTGATTTTTTAGGGTTGCGATCGTCGATCGCTTATTGCAAGACAGATTCGCGTCAACGTTACTCTCGCGTTCCACTCCAATTGACGCGGTAATAAAATTGCAAGTTCCCTAATTTGTTAGACTAAAAGTTGCATATTTTTTTGGACTTTGTTTTGTGCTTCGTCTTAAAAAATACGAATAAAATATGCAATTTAAACTGAAAATATCCGAACTCAAAATGACACGATCGAGCCATCGAATTTGCACGAAACTGCGATCGACCATTTTGGAGAATTAAAAGAGGCAGAGGGGCTTTCAAGGGAATGTTTTTGGTCATCAGTGCGCTCGAGCATCAAAAGCAGTCGCCATTCTAATTCGCCTGGATAATTCACCAAACGCGCTCGATCCCGATGGCAAGCGAACCTCACGCAAACAGACTATTTTGCGGGTAAATTGCCAACTTGCTTGTTCAGCGAGGCTTTGAGCTATTTTTGTCGAACCTCATGAATCATCCAGGT
>NZ_JBRJXU010000110.1:0-11898 GCF_057467645.1 Zarconia sp. | reverse complement strand
GGGAATAGGGATGAAGTACTTTGCTCCCCAGCAACCAGATGTAGCCAGTGCGATCGCTTCGCTCATCAAGAGGCTTGCCAACCGCCCGAATCTCACCCAGAGTCGGCATCCCGTCCACGTCGCGGTAGCAAAACTGACGTTTTTTTACCAAAGTCGCTCAAATGAAGCTTTTTCGTTTTCGAGCGCAGAATTCAAAATATATAGCAGTCCCGGCCGGTATCATTACAAATTTTCAGTCATGGGGAATGGGGAATGGGGAATGGGGAATCGAAACAATCTATTTCTTCAATCGTGTAAATACACCAGCGCGAAGCGCTATAACAATTCTGAATAGACATCTGGTAGAAAAGCTAACGCTAAAAATATACAATCGCGCAATCTAAAATTCTCTACACCCCAGCCTCGCCCGAAACGTCAGTTCGGGATCGGACGTTAAGGAATAATTTCCGTCACCACTCGCCCCCCGCTAATCGCAAAGGTTTGGGATTCGAGTTTCCCCTCCGCTTTCGGGCCGGTCAAATTGAACGGGGGATCGACTTGGCGATAGGTCACGTTCCCCTCGGCAACAAATTCCTGGGCGGAAATATCCCAGGTCAGGTTCTCCGCAATCAGCTGGGCGAGATTATCTTTCCCCAACGCTTCGATCCCGTTGGTTAAATAAAAGACTTTTTCGGCTAACGTCACCCAACCCTGATTCCCTGTCATCGTCACGTCTTCTTCTTCGTGAACCACCTTCACCGGAACGTTAGAGGTTACGACTTCCCCCGGCAAATCCCAAATTAGCTCGTTGCTGGCGACTTGTAGGGGGGGGTCGACGAGGCTCAGTTGAGCGTTGTCTTGGAGGGTTGCAATCTGAGCGGCCAGATCGAGGGTTGCTTGTTCGGCGACAGCGCGATCGGTAATTTTTTCTTCTTCTTCTTCCCCTTCCCCTTCGATTTCAAATCGATCGACCTGAACTTGTTGCTCGATAAACACCTGTTCCGGTTCCATCTCCCAGACAATCCGTTCCGTGCTCACTTGCAACGATGACTCTTTCACCCGCATCACCACTGCCCCAAAGGCTTCTAACCGTCGCTGCTGGCTGAACAGTTGTACCTCCTCGGCGGTTACGTCGGCGCGATCGTGGGTTCCGGTTAAATTCCCGCGCACGATTAAGGTATCGTCTGCAGGAAGCCATTCCAACTCGTCTCCCGTCATCACCGCCCCATCTTGGGTATCGACGGCCACGACTTCCTCCCGGAGGACGATCTTTTCTCCGTTTTGATGCACTTCCCCTTGCAAGGCTTCGATTTGGAACACGAGTTCCCCGTTTTGATACAGTTCGGCTTTGGGACTCTCGACGGCAGCCAGTTGGCGATCGCCGCTATAAGTGGCTTGCTTGCCGTTCACCACCCACATCAAATTGCCTTCGCCATCCACCTGTTCGAGGGTAATATCATTGAACGTCAGGCGGTTTTCCACCTCGGGTTCGGGTTTTGAGTCTTCGACAATTTTCTCGGGTTCGGAACTCCGATTGCCGCACGCGCCTAACCCCAAGAGTAGAATGGCTGCCATGGAGATCGCCACGGCTCGAATGGAGAGAGAATATCGGAAAAGGGAAAAAGTCATACTCGACCCAGCCAGTCTTTATCGATCGTCCAATTATCGACGGTACAAACGTCAAGGATAGAGGAATCCGCGCCCGTCGCCATTTCCTCTATCCTGGATGGTGCCAAGTTTTAAACCCACCCCGTTTGCAGCGCAAGGGAGGGGGCAAGGGCAACCCTCACTCGACGGGTCGATCGTCCATCGTCCCCATACCCGACAAGGATCGGTAGTTACTGTAAGAGGCTTGGCGGGGCGTTTTTTGGATATCTTCTTTGATCGCTTCGAGGTCGATATAGCGATCGGCCACGTTAATCAAACTATCGCTGGTCATCGATCGCAAGCTCACCACTTCTACTCGCACGCCGCGATAGCTCACCGAATCCACCGCATAGGCCAGATCTCCGTCACCACTGACCAGGACGGCCGTATCGTAAGACCCCACCAACGCCATCATATCCACAGCAATTTCCACATCCAAGTTGGCTTTTTTGGAACCATCAGGGAGTTGGACCAAATCCTTGGCAATGACGCGATAGCCATTACGACGCATCCACAGCAAAAAACCCTGCTGCTTTTCGTTGGTGCGATCGACCCCAGTATAGAAAAAAGACCGCAGCAAACGAGATCCCCCCGTCAAACGGTAAAGCAATTTGGTATAGTCAATTTCCATTCCCAATTGCATCGCCGCATAGAATAAATTAGAGCCATCGATAAAAATCGCTACCCGACCGCGATTTTCTAGAACTTGTTCGGGGGTGAATATTGAGTCGTGATCGAAATCATTAAACATTGTTTTTTTATCCTAATTTTTTTATGAGAGTATGCCAGAAAAATCAATTTTTTTAGATTTATTGACAGGTTTACGTAAATAAAAAACCAGATAAGTTTGCAGAAAACTCTAGGGCTTCGCCAGTCCGAGATCGAAAGAAAATTGATGTTTTTGACAAGCAACGCGCCCGAGGAGCCAACTCGCAATGGAGCGAACGAAATTTAGGGGGTTGCTCGAAGTTCTAAGCGGGCAAACACCGGACTGGGTTTTTGAAATGGTCGATCGCCGTCTAAGTGACCCCAACGGCTATGACCCTCGAACGAAATATCCTCCCCGGTTGCGGGATCGTCAAAATTCACCTCAAAACCTAACTGCTGGTAAATGGCCGTACTCAAACCCGGCACAATGGGAGAGAGTAAATACGCAGCTAAGCGCGCCGATTCTAGAACGACGTACAGGACTTCCTCGACCGCTTCTAGTTCTCCTTGCTTGTACAATGTCCAAGGGGCCCGATCGTCTAGAAACTTATTACAACTGCGCACCAAAATCAACGTCTCTTCACAAGCTTGGTGAAACGCCAAAGACTCGTAAGCCTGGGTGACCCGTTTGCCCAGATCTAAGCCAATGGTTTTGAGAGGATGTTCGGCGTCCAGTTTCTCGGGATCGATGCGAGGAACCGTCCCACCGCAATATTTGTGAGCCATTCTCAAGGTTCGATTGAGCAAATTCCCCAAATCGTTTGCCAAATCGGCGTTGAGAATATTGATGAATCGGGTTTCATTGAAATCGCCATCTTTCCCGAATTCAATTTCCTTGAGGAAATAGTAGCGCACCGAATCCGCTCCGTATTGCTCGACCAATTCCACCGGATCGACGATATTTCCCAAGGTTTTGCTCATTTTATAACCGTCTTTGGTCAAAAAGCCGTGACCGAAAACCCGATCGGGCAAGGGTAAACCCGCAGACATCAGCATGGCAGGCCAATAAACGGCATGAAATCTCAAAATATCCTTGCCGATCAGGTGCAGGTTGATGGGCCACCATCGAGCGAGTGCATTTTCTAAGGTTGCCTCTTGAGCGTCATCGAGTAAAGCCGTGACGTACCCCAGCAGAGCGTCGAACCAAACATAGAGCGTATGTTCGGGATCGTTGGGAACTCGAAATCCCCAGTCTAAATTAATCCGCGAGATGGAAAAGTCTTGAAGTCCGCCTTTGACAAAATTCAAAACTTCATTTCGGCGAATCTCCGGTCCAATGAAATCCGGTCGCTTCTGGTAAAGGTCTTCAAGTTGCTGTTGATATTTGGACAGGGCAAAGAAATAGTTTCGTTCGTCCCGCCACTCGACCGTTTGATTGGGATGCAGGGGGCAGCGACGATCTTCGAGCAGATCGCGCTCTTCTTTAAACTCCTCACACGAAACGCAGTACCAACCCTTTTGTTGTCCTAAGTAGATGTCACCCCGATCCCACACGCGCCCGAAAAATTCTTTGACGATGGCTTCGTGTCGGGGGGCCGTGGTGCGGCTAAAGCGATCGTGCTGGATGTTAAGCTGTTGCCACAGTTCTTGAAATTTGCCAGCTATCTCGTCACAGCGCTCTTGGGGAGAGCGCCCTGCTTCTTGGGCGGCCCGCTGGATTTTCTGTCCGTGCTCGTCCGTACCGGTAATTAGCAGTACGGATTTGCCTTGCAGCTTCTGAAATCGGGCGATCGCATCAGCAGCAATGGTGGTATACGCACTGCCAATATGGGGCAAGCCATTGACGTAATACAATGGCGTGGTGAGCGCAAACGTGTTGGGTTGGGTACGAGGATCGTTCATATACTTTGTGAGGAGTGACCTCTCACATCCTTTTCGATCTCCATAAGTTTGGAACCTAAAAGGACTGCTTAATCGTTTCGGGCCGATATTCCTCGAGATGTTATATTACTATTTAGTTTATATTTTAATCACATTCAGTCAACTAAGTATCAAAATTACTTCTTAAAATAAGGAACTCGAGCATCCACACTCCGCAAAACTTTTCGCTCGTTCAAACTTTAAGATTCGCTAAAGAATTTCTGTATTCTGGATAAAGACTTTCACGGTAGGGGTTTAAGCATTACTTGAGACTCTCAATCGATGGGGAACAAAGAAGAAACTGACAAGATTGAAGGAGTTAAAAATCGAGCGTTCCTGGAAATGGATTTCGATCGAGGCTTTAGATATTAAATTTTGTAATTTAAAGTGAGTTTCGACCGGTTGGTAGATTAGGAATCGAAATGATTCCAAGGGGATGACTCATCAGAGGCTTGAGGACTGATTGCAAGACCGAATAATCAGCGATCGCAGTTCCAACAGATGTATCGATCGACGGATATCGAGTCTGGGATTTGAGGGTATGGGGATTCGGTACAACGACCCCGGAGTACGACTCTCCTTGCAGAGGCTCCAATTGAAATTTAAGTTTATATTTCAATCTCTAACGCGATCGACCTTTCGTGCTACAGATAGCGATTCTAGATCGATCGTCGTCCCATGGTCAAACGTTATCTGCGGACCGGGGAACTCAGTTTTTTTGTGATGGTATCGATGCACCCGATCGCTCGATAAGCCCCAGGCAAAGGAGAAACAGCCGGTGACCCAATGCGAGAGTCCCAGATCGATCGAAAATCTTACGACCCTAGACTCAATAACTGTTTGTAAAACGTTAACAATTTATGAGCGAGCGCTTTATTGGTGTACTGTTCGATCGCCCGTTCGTACCCCCGTCGAGCAATCTCCCCGGCGGCATCCGGTTGTTCGATTAGCTTTTTCAAACAGGTTTTCAACTCGGCGACGTTTCCTTCCGCAAAGACTAAACCCCCTTCAGATATGACATGGGGAATTTCTCCCGAATCCGACCCGATAACCGGCACTCGGCAGGCCATGGCTTCGATGAGAACGTGACCGAACTGTTCCTTCCATCCGACAGAGGTGAGGGTTTTAAATCGATAAGTCGTTTCAGAGGGTAAAACCAAAACATCGAGTAAGTTAATGTAGCGCTGCACGTCATCGTGGGGAACGCTTTCCACCCAAATCAGTCGATCCGACCAACCCCGACTCGCCGCCCAAGCCTGAATCTCCTCTTGCAGCGGTCCGCGACCGAGTAGCAGCCATTTCCAGGGATAGTCGGAAATCGATTCGAGGGCTTGGCTTAAGGTGCGCAATCCCTTTTCTTCCACAAAACGACCGACGTAGCCGACGACAAAATTGTCCGGATTCAGTCCCAATTGTTGGCGTAGTTCCGGAACGGGATGGGGGTGGAATAAACTCTCATCCACACCCAGTTGGGGCATAATCTCGATCGGACCTTTGTAGCCACGATCGCGTAAAATATCTGCACCATCTTGATTGCCCACGACAATGCCATCGGTATGGCGCAAATTGTAGGCTTCGAGGGAGGCAATCGGCCATTTCAACTCGTAGGGTAGATTCCACCAGGTAAAGAAGAGCATTTTTGCCTTCAGTCCCAAGAGTCGATTTAAGGTAATAAATTGGGCGTAGGCGAGAGATTTCGACCCCTGTTCGACTTGGATAATATCGGGTTTAAATTCCCGCAAAAGCCCCAATAAGTCGGTCCCAAAGGTCAATAATCCCTGGTTGTTTTGGCTGAAGTTAGAAACCGGAACCACCTGAAACGAACCTTCGCGAAGGTATTCCGATTCGATGATTTTATTTTGCACGCCGCCAGGTTTCCAGCGACGGGGAACGACGATCGTCACTTCAATATCCGGATGAAGTTTGGCGAGTTCTCGTAGTTTATCTCGATTGAGATCGACAATATAGGTGTGACTGGCAACTAGGACTCTCATGGACGATCGCTTTCGGATTTTGCTCGATGTTTCTCAAATGCAATTCCATCATAAGAGACCCATTCTGAGGTTGTCACGGGAACGGAAAATATCGGAATCGGCACGGGTCTCACGAGAAAATCGGCAAAAACAAGCAAAAAATAACCGCCCCACATCACTCAAACCCGATGCAAGGCGGCAATTTTTGAGGATGGGTTTCATACCGTCTCTAGCCAGTCAAAAATTTTATCGAGCTGTTCGATGGTAACGAGTCCGTATTGCCACAGTACCATTGCTAAGGTGTTGACACCACAATCTTCACTTTGACGCACGGCCAGGGAAATTGAGTTTTTGGGGATTAATAACTCGTTCTGTAAAAATTGAATCAACTGAGCCTGTTTAGTAAATTGCATCTCGTCATTTGCACCTGATGAACCGAATTAGAGATAGTATCTCTGGGATTGTTTAAACTGACCGCGATCGAACTTACTTTGAGGTGCGATCGCGATCGCGAATTTATTGTGATTTACCCCCTAATATAACGAAGATCGGGAGAAATAGAAATCGAGTTTTTATGGATTTTTTAACCAATGTTTTGGCAGATAACTCTATTTTCAATGAACGTCAGTTTTGGATTGTTGTATCTGGTGAGGATGGGGAATGGGGAATGGGGAATGGGGAACGGGGTGTGGGGTGTAGGGTGTAGGGTGTGGGGTGTAGGGAATGGTTAATTGAATAATTCTCCTCTCCCTTGTCTCCTTGTCCCCTTGTCCCCTTGTCCCCTTGTCTCCCCCCTCTCCCTTGTCCCCGAAGCCTCCGAAGCTTCCTCAAACAATTTCCTGCAACTTCGCCCCAGACACAGAAACCTTTGGCGCGCGGCGACCGATACCTTCGGTGAGAGCGTAACTTGCCGCGATCATCCGCAGCCACAAGCCGGGATAGCGCGGTTCGAGCCAGGGTTGCACCCACCCGGCAAAACCCGGCAGCCAGCGGAACAACCCACCGACGAAGGATTGCCAGGTAAACGTCAGGTAACTCCCCAACCAGCGGAACAAATCCTGCGGACCCGCCAGTTGCCAAATCCACCACAAGAGAGCGGGGTTTTGAAAAGCGGCTTTGAGGGCGAGACGGTTGAACATTCCCCAGGAAAGGCGATCTTTAATAAAGGTATCGGCAACTTCAGGGGGTTCGCTCTCCAGGATGCCAAAAAAGGTATTGAGCATGGCATTCACTCGTTCCGGGTCGATAAAACGACCGGTGGGAACCATCATTCCTTTGGAAAAGAGCCAGGTGACGGCAATATTGCTTTGGTAGGCGCGAATGCGATTGAGATGGTCGGCACTGAGCAAATCGTGTTTGAGGGCAGTATCGAGGAGATGGGTGAGGCGAGCCATATTCCGCACCAGGGAACCAAAGCCGGTAAAGATGAGGGGAGATTGCAACGAGGCGGCATCACCAATGGCAATCAGACGATCGAACGCCACCCGGCGATCGCTGCTACTTTGGCTGAAGTGACCGGGAATGTAGCCAAACGTCGCTTTTTTCCATTCCAAACGCTCCATGTCGCAGCGGCGATACTCCGGCAGGATGGTGAAAAAGTCCTCGTACATTTCCAGGAGAGAACCGGGATTTTCCGGGTGGACTTGGTGGTAGTGGAATAGATACACCGTCAATTCCCGACCGCCAGCGGGAAATAGCTCCCAAATCAGTTGCCGTCCTCGGGAAATATCGCCGTGGGAATTGAGAACGTCACCGTATTGAGAATCCCACACCTCTGGCTCGAATCCGTCGGCAATGACGGCCCCGACGGTGGGACAAACACTATCGAAAGCGCGACCTCCATTGAGTTGCCAGGCGATCGGGGATGCAGTTCCCATGGCATCGACGAGCAGGCGACCCCTGGCTTGTTTGGGGGTAGAAGTGGGCAGGTGTTGCGCCTGAAGGGTCACGCCGTCGCCATCGATATCGGTGCGGATAAATTCCGTCTCGTCCCAAATTTCCCCCCCAGCCGATCGCAATTTCTCCCCGCACAGACGGAGCAGTTTTTCAGCATCGATGGCGATATTCAGGACTTTCGGGGTATGCAGGACCGGTGCTTTGCACTGGGGGGGATTGTTAGCATCGAAGAATTTATTGAACCCATCTCGATACTCGGCTGCAATCAGGCTTTCAAATTCCGCTGCGGTAAACAAACCCAAATCGATCAAGCTTTGAAACTCGGTGCGGGAAATATTCCACTCCCGATTCATCCGTCCGAAGGGGAGGCGTTCGAGCAGGAGTACTCGATACCCCCGTCGCGCCATCACCGCTGCGTGGATGACCCCCAGTGCGCCGCCGACGTAGATTAAATCGTAGGTGGGGGCATCGATCGAATTGGCAGCAGAATTAGCCGCATGATTCGATTCAAAAAACACCACTTGCTTCGGTTCTTGGGGACGGCGCACCCCCTCCCGCCACCGCTTTTCCCACCAGTAGACGCGCGTTAGATCGAATTCGCCGTTGGGGATTTTTTGGAAGTATTTGACGGTTTCGGGGTAGTGGGGTTGGAGGGCGTCAAAAATGGAGCAGTTGGCCAGATCGATTTCGGGGGGTTCGGGATAGTGGTTGGGAAATTGTATCCGGATATCCCGTTCTAAAGCAGCGATCGCACGAGTTTCTGAGGGAAGGGGGCGATCGCTCCAACGAAAGGCTTTCAGGTAGGTGGTTCGCTGCACCGACCAGAGGAAGACGGATAATTCTTCTGAGGAGTTGCTATCTTTACCAGTTTTGAACGCCAGTCGCACGCCATCGGGGGTGGAAGATTTTTCGATCGATGTGGGGGAGACATCAAGTTGCCATTTATCTTGCAACCAGGTGCGGACGGCGGCGGTATCGGGGGTGGGAATTTCGAGGTAGAGGAGTTGTTTCATCGGGATGCGGGTTGAGGGAGGAGCCGATCGAAGTAAAATATGAAGTGAGATATATTGTACGTCGTCGCTCGATCGCGTCTTCACCCAAACCCAAAAGCCACAAACCAGCTATCCCGCGCGTGAATCGTCCCCATCGTCCCATCCCTGAGACTCTTACAGAACTTTTAGCGCTTCTTCAACAATCCACCGTCGATGAAGAAACTGTTGCTGCCGCGATCGCCGGTACCGTCCATCTCTGCCGCGAGGACGGAAAATCCCTGGTCGATGTGACGGCGGAAGTGCTGCACGACGATCGCATCCTCGACTCCACGCAACGGCGATGGTTGAGTAGTTTGGTGGCCCAGGCGTGGGAGAGTATTCCTTGAGGGAGACAAGGGGGCAAGGGGACAAGGGAGAGGGGGGAGAAAATGCGCGCATTAAAAATTCAAAATTCACACTCATAGACGAAGTAACAAGTGGCACATTCCCTGCTAAAACATACTAATACCTTATAAAATATCGGGATAGATTTTTTAGTAGGTAATGAAACGGTATGTCACCCCCAGAGAAGCCGCCGAACATTATGGGGTTTCAGTCCAGACCCTTAGATTGTGGGATAAGCAAGGTAAGCTCGACAGCATCCGAACACCAGGAAACCAACGACGTTTTTGCGTCGAAGACTCAGAAGACGCGCGTAACAAGCCTGTTGTCTGCTATGCAAGAGTCTCTACCCATTCCCAACGGGATGAGCTCGATCGACAAGCTGAATTTTTACGCCAACGCTACCCGGCAGGGGAAGTGGTTACAGAGGTTGGAAGCTCCCTCAATTTTAAACGGCGAAAACTGCTCAAAGTATTGGAACGAATTCTCGAAGGAACTATCAGCCAGCTTGTCGTCGCTTACCCCGATCGACTCGTCCGATTTGGGTTTCCATTGGTCGAATGGCTTTGCGAAAAGAAGGGAGTTAAACTCGTGGTTCTCAACGAACGCAACCTCTCTCCGCATGAGGAACTTGTCGAGGATATCTTGTCGATCCTCCATTGCTTCAGTGCGAGGCTTTACGGACTCCGAAAATACCAAAAACAAGCCCAAAAAGCAGTACAAGAAAAACCCTCGGAACCGATCGAAGAAGATACCGCCCAACAGTGTCTCGAAACTCAGGGTCTTTCCCTCTAAGGAACTGCATCGGGTCTGGAAACAATGGATTAACGCTTATCGTTGGATCTACAACTGGTGCATCGCTCATCTTCGGGATGGTTGGCGTGGATCTGCATTCAGCCTTCAGAAGGTGGTTAGAGAAACCGCTCGACCGGACTGGGTACGAGGACTGCCGGGGCATCAACTGCAAGAGGCGGTAGCCGATGCGATCGATTCTTGGACTCAAGCAAAGGCAAACGGTGGAAATGGGGCTAAGTTCAAGTCCTGCCGAACACCCTCCCAGGTTGTCAAATTCAAGCCGGGAAACTTCAAGAAAGGGGTCTGGTATCCCACGAAGGTCAAAGGCTTGCAGTTTCGCACACCCGAACCGTTCCCCACCGAATGTCCTTACGGAACCCAACTCGTTTGGCAACGAGGTAAATGGTATGGGGTCTTTCCCGAACTTCGCCCCGTTTCTCCCACGACGAGATCGGGGGTTGTGGCTCTCGATCCGGGGGTGCGAACCTTCGTTACTGGGTATGACGGGTCTAAAGTGTTCGAGATTGGGACGGGCGATATCGGACGGATTCAGAGGCTGTGTGCTCATCTCGATTCTTTGATGAGCAAAATCGACTTAAGCACTGCCAAACGGCAGCGACGAGCGATGAGAAAAGCTTCCTACCGCATTCGAGAACGGATTGAGTCCTTGGTCAAGGACTTGCACAACAAGGTGGCCCGGTATCTGGTCAACCATTACAAAGTCATCTTCCTACCCACCTTCAACACTTCCGAAATGGTCGTCAAGTCCAAGCGCAAGCTACGGAAGAAAACCGCTCGCAATCTGCTCACCTGGAGTCATTATCGGTTCAAGCAACATTTGATACAGATGGCTGAACGCGAGGGTGTGTTGGTGGTGCCCTGCAACGAGTCCTATACCTCGAAGACTTGCCCCGAATGCGGTCACATCCACTCACAACTAGGGGGTAACAAAAAATTCCAATGCCCTGAATGCGGATACACAGCCCCTCGGGATTGGAACGGCGCTCGGAACATCATGATTCGAGCTTTGCAGGCAACAGCCATCACCGTCAAAAGTGGTGCTATACAGGTTGGAATCTGTGAAGAGCAGGTAATAGCCGGTTAAATGTTGCACAACCCCTTGTCTATGGGGAAAAATGGAAATCTCCCTTTCTCGCCGGTTTTTTGGGGCATCCGTTGCTCGCATCCACTCGTCGTCGTATGGCTGTAACCCTCACTCCATATATTTTTGAGTATCTCTCTCGAAGAGAGAGATGGCTCCACTTTATCTGGGGAAGCTGCCAATTTCCCGAGACGCGGCATTCGATCGGTCTGAGATGGGTCAAAGGAAAATTGATTTACGTACAACGCGATAAAAATCCCCGAAATTATTCTGGAGAGACGGTTTTAGGGCATCTAAACTGCTGCTCGATCGGGCTTGACCCGTCTCGGGAAATCGCCGAAACCCGCATTCTCTCGTGGAGATGGTTCAAATCCTTACGGAGACTTGGATTGAGTGGTGTCAGTTGCCATGCGTGCAGACTCGATTTATACTGCAAGACAGAGATGGGTCATTTTAAGGCTCAAAACTCCTGTTCTGTCTGGGTTCTACAGACGAACTCCCTACCGATTGGGTTAAATCGGATTAGTTGGAAACCAAAGGAGCCGGGGTCAGCGTTGTCGCTAAT
>NZ_JBRJXU010000109.1:0-19454 GCF_057467645.1 Zarconia sp. | reverse complement strand
GGGGTGTAGGGTGTAGGGTGTGGGGTGTAGGGGGTAGAGTCGGGGGCGATCGCAAGTGCTTAGAGTCGATTAGAGCCAGTGGGGTGAGAGGTTCTTCTACTGATGACTCGAATCCACATCACGACCCGGACTTTCAAGTATCCTTAACCCGAACTGACGTTAATTAATCGCTCAAATGCTTTGCCCCTACAGTTCCCTCTCACAAGTCCGTCCGAAGCGTTCTAGCCGTTCTCGCGCGGCATCGCGGATCTGGGATTGGGTTTCATCAGCCAGTTCGATCGCCTGACAGTCAAATTCACTAGCTTGTCGGGGTAGGGCTAAGAAATTGCCGTACAGCCTGCCCAGTCCGGCATAAATCGGAGCGGTTGCCACGCGGCTGGCTGCGGCGTCTTCTAAATGTCTCACCGCTGCGGCGATCGCGCCGTTTTCGACGTAGAGGGAGGCGATCGCTAAGGCTTTAGCTGTGGCATCGAGATTCTGTTGTTCGATTCGATCGCGATCGGCTAGGATTTGTTGGATGCGATCGGTCTCGAGCAATCGGAAGCCCACACCGCCAGGAATACGTTCGGTTTGAGATGAGGCCCCGGTATCCGTTTCCACCATCAGCAGATACTCGGCTTCGGGTTGGAGTGAGGGCGCATCGGCTGGATAATCGATCGCTGTTTCGGGGGTAGATTGACTCCACAGCTTGCGGAACGTACCCGCAGCCTCGTCGATTTCGAGCAAACTGACGATGTAGCGGGTTGCCCCTTCGACTCGATTCCAGCGAAATGAGGGGCGATCTTTTAATAGATAGGTGCGGCGTGGGCTAATAATGTAGGGAATATCGGAGATTTCTTCAATCTCGCCCCGAGTCGGACATTGATACAGATGAGGATCGCATTGGCGAGAACTCGGACAATGGATCAGATCGGGGCGACACTCGTTTTCCGCTTGGCTGGGACACTCGTAAATTTCGGGATCGCAGTCCCATGCCTGAAGGTTGGGTCTAAGTTGAGTGGATCTGTTCTGTGTGAAGTGAACGATCTCGATCGCTGCGGGTCGGATCTCTCGACGAAAACCCAGTTTAGAACTGGGCAGAATGAGAATCGTACTCAGCCCCATGGAGCTGGCTAGCGTGGGTGTGAATTTCATGGCTTAACCGTTGCTGTGCTTGAATCTGGCAGTCGTGATGTTCTGGAAATACTTCACCTTTCCCCAGTAAACCCATCCAGACATAGGTGTTGTCCCAAAAAACCCCCGCCTCCTGCGGCTTTTCCCGAGCTTCGAGAACCCGCGCTAAGAAACAATGAGCCACGGCCATATCTTCGTCGATGGAAATTGCCTCGCGCAGAACGGCTTCCGCGTCTGCGTATCGCCTTTGCTCGAAGTACACCCAGCCCTGATTTTTCAAACACGCGGCGCGGACGGCATCGTACTCGCTACGCTGCAAACATTGAGATATTGCCGTCAAAGCACCGGGATAGTCGCCATCGAGAATTTGCAGGCGGGATGCTTCGGCGTACCCTTCTGGTAATCCCCGTAAAGCGGCTTGACGATAGGATGCGATCGCTCGATCGCGATCGCCGATTTCTTTGAACAGCCACCCTCGGTTGTAATGAGCGGGGGCAAATCCGAGGTCGAAGAATGTTGCAGTTTGGTAGAGCGTTTGGGCGATCGGAAATCGATCTCGTCGGTGGTGGGACATTCCCAGGCGGTTGGCAACCGAAGCCATCGTTGTGCCGAGAGACCAATAGGCGATCGCGCACGCGAGCAAAATTGTCAATGTCACAGGTACGCTCGGGAAAACCTGGGTTGTGGTTTGGGGCCAAGTGAGGGTGGGATAGGCCGCTGGATTTTGGAAGACGACGGGGAGTAAGCTTGCGCCGGGATACTGATTTTCTAGCGTTTCTAACCGCTCCCGAGCTTCCCGCACCGCTAAGCAGACCGTTTTGCCACGGGCGACGGCTTGCAAACAGTTTTTTAGGAACTGGTGAGCGACGCGGTCGGGAACTGAATCTCGAAAAACGATGATTTGAGGAACGTTCAATTCTGCGAGATCCCACGCCAACCCCATGCCATCGCAAGAGCTAAAAATTGCCAGTTTTAAGCCCCGTTCGATCGCACAAATCAAGGCGTTTTCTAATTCAGTCAGGGTTAAACTCTCCCCTTGGGAATTCAGGTAAATTCGACCCTCGCCGTTCTCGCTTTGACTGTGTCCGGCAAAAAAGAGAACGTCCCAGTTGTTCGCCCAAATCGACTCATGAAGTTGACAACAAGTGGGTTCGACTAAAGATTCAACTCGGGCATGGGGTAATTGCTCGATCGAGCTTAGATCGGTCTGAATCTCGATATTGGTCGAGTTGCCCAGAATCGCTAGAATTTTGACTTCGATCGGGCTTTCCGTTCGGGGATTCGTTGGCTCAGTTGCAGCTATCCGCTCGTATTCTGAAAAACTGAAGACAATTCCGGCTTTTCGGTAGTCTTGATAGAAGTCCCAAAATTCCCACAAGACTTGATGCATTTGCCGATCGGATGCTTGGATAATAATTTGTATTTCATCCCGAAGGTCAAGCCGGGTTCGCAATCTCTGCTCGATTATCAGAAATGAATCTGAATGTAGCCAACGGTTTAATTCGGCGGCTAATTGTTCCTGGAGGCGATCGAATTCCGAACGAGAAAACCGGATGCCTTGCGACTCATCTTCATCACCCACTTGAATCCGACACCTCAAATTTTGATAATAAGATTGGTAGGAAACTCGAAAAGACTCGTGCAGCTCGAATAAATTAGGATTGGCCGGCAAGCTCCCTTGTAATCTCAGGCTTTCTGTGCCATTTTCATCCCGCAATTGAATCTCTATCCTCGAACAACCGATGATTAAATTTCCGTCGTTGAGATTCATGACGATCGTCTTCATAGAAACCTCAAGATAAATCTAAGTTTCAGCCTATTTTTCAGATAACGAACTCTTCAGAAATGTGAATATTTCCTAGTGAAACCTGAAGGCGAAACCGCTCTTGTAACTCTCCGGTAAAACGGGGCAGTTGAATAAAATTGTCTTGGTTCTGAGATTCAATTTCTCGGAGAATATTCCCCGTTTCGTCGATTAACCCAAACTTAAGGCGATCGGGCAAAACAGCATCGCGATCGATGGGTTGTACCTGGGTGCGAACCGCCAACCGACCGTTTTCTTTGAGCGAAATTGCCACCAGCAAAGCAATTTCCCTTGTTCCCGACTGTCCCTTCAGCGAAATTCGTTTGAACCGCTTAACAGTTCGATCCTGTCTCAGCACAGACGAATCTCGTAAATTTAAGGAGAGTTTAAGAGATTGTACACCGATCAGTGTTTCTACGGATTGCCAAGTTGCCTCGAATTTATTTTCTAACCATCGACTCAACACCGTCGGCGACTTAGCACAAGGGCTTAATTCTAGTGATTCTTCCATCTCTCGCGGGGATGCAGACAACCTTTCCGGGCCTCCCATCTGCTTAACAAATCGTTGAGTTGCATACTGCATTACCATTGTTGAAAGCGTAAATCGAGATTCCCCTTCGAGTTTCTCGGTTGCCAGCAGCGATCGCCTCTCCAGGGATGCCAGTGCGGCCAACAGCTCGCCTTCAGGTAAGGTTAACTTATCCCTAAGCGTGGTAAATGAAAGCGACTCCGGTTCGACAACTAGGTGGTAGAGGATTTCTTCTTCAATGACTGAGAGTCGATCGAACGTGCGATCGAGTCGGGAATTGATATCTCCAAAGATGAGCGTGTCTCGCTCTAAAAACTCCGTGATATTACCGTGAAATAATTGACGAACGATCGTTGCCACCATCTTTAATACTGCGGGATTGCCTTGATAGCGATCGATTAAATCCCGCCAGCTTGATTCCCCCACCAACCCCTCGGCTTGCAACAGTTCCCTGGCTGCGGCTTCCGACAATCCCGACAGTTCCAACTCGCGCACCGGAGAGGTTGTACCTTCGAGGGTGATGACGTTTCCCGGTATTTCCAAACCCACCAGAATCAGACAGCTTTGATGGGTTTCTTCGCCAATGCGTTGGAACAGTTTGCCATAATCTTCGTAGCCTTCTCGGTACTCTCCCGCAAGTCGATCGGTTTTCAGAATGGCATCCACGCCGTTGAGAACCAGTAGATGGCGCTGGCATCGCCATTGCTGCATCAGTTCTTCCTCGGTTGCCGGTGACGTGTCGGATTTTAACCTTAAATTTAGCATAACTTTATCGAGATTTGGCGCAAAAGTTAAGGAACGCCACATTACTCGATCGAATCGATCTCCAATGCGATCGACGAGTTTTCTCACCAAAGCCGTTTTTCCCATGCCGCTGAGTCCCCGAACCGCAACCAGTCGGCAGTTATCCTGAAGTATCCACCCTGTCAGGGTTTCGAGTTCTGAGGTGCGATCGAAAAAGATCGGAACTTCCGGTGCATCCCCCCAATCAATGCTGGGTTGTCGGGGTGCTGGCGGTGACTCCAAAGAATGCTGCGATCGTTCTAGTACCAACCGAAAGTTCGTTTTGCTCACGGATTTACCCAATGCTTTCGACAACCGCTTCCAAAGCCGAGGGCCGACATCCCGCGAGAGGTAATTCTCGCTGTAGTCTGGGGAGGCTGCTGCCATTTGCGGATAGGTCATCCCCTGCCAAATCCCTTCCAGAATGACGATCTCCGGCGCGCTCAGAGGTTTATCGTCGTTGGTGAAGAGGATGATATTCGATCGTTGGATGGCAGTGTCAAAATCCATAAGCGTGGTGGTGAGAAAACCTTACCTTTAGCAAAATAAACAGAATAACTTAATCAAAAATGTCAGTCAATTGGCGCTCTAAACTTATGCTTCATTGTTTAGACCGATCTACCCTAAACATAGGTTTGAAATATGAAACTACAATCAAACATTCTTCTTTCCTTGTCTTATGGCTGGAGTGGTTTGATTGGCTAGTGCAGAGGACAGCATTCGAGCGTTGAATGGCGGTGTCGAAATCCACCAGTGTGGTTGTGAGAAAACCTTATCTTTAGAAGAATTCACAGAACAATACAACCATAACAGTAGGTTTTTGTTATGTTATAGTGATATAGCAGTCGCCATGTTGGGCGCGGACAACACCGGACAATTGTGTAATTAACCCGCACCGCAATCAATCTTTCCCAGCTTCACAAGTGTCCGCGCTTGCTATGACGATTGCCATAACATTCGATCGAATAACGATAGTTCAGAGACTTAGTACATCAATATGTATCCTTATATTTCCATAACAGTATTAGAAAAATTTATCAGTGACGAACTTGAGAAGACAGCCAAACCCCTGACCTCTACCGAACGGGGAGTACTTCGGGGAACCCTGGAAAATCAGACCTACGAGCAAATGGCCCAAAACTTAGATCGAACGTACAACTATATTTCGGTGAATGTAGGGCCTCGCTTGTGGAAGAAAATTTCAGCAGCGTTGGGGGGAGTGAAGATTAACCGACGCAATGCGAAGCGCGAAATGGAAAAAGCGTATCGCGATCGAACCGCTGGTGCCCACCCGGATGGTTCTCGGGTCATCATTGAGTTGCTCGATCCGCCCGATCCCACTATTTTGAATGACATTCTCCACATTTTGACCCAGAAAGCCGGTCTCAAGTGGAAAATTAACCACCTCGAATCGTGAATCGAGTTTTTCAAAAAACGATCGCTTTCGATCGTCTTCCAGATCGTGGGGATAATATCAAGTTCGGTTAAACACTTACAATTCAGGTTTGAGTGAGCTTCGGGGGCGAAGGGGGCGAAGGGGAGAAGACCTCAGCAACATTACACAATTTTCAGGTGTTGTCCGCGCCCGCCCTGGCAGTTGCTATAAAATCGATCGCATCTGCCGCAAATACCAAAAACCGGCACTGCCACAACTCCAACAGCGCCGGTTCGATTGAATCTAGAAGATTTTAACTCTGGGTCACCGCTTCCTGATCCCGAGCCAGGAACTTCTCCAACTCTGTTAGCGCATCCGCATCCACCTTCGTCTGCATCGGGCAGAATTTAGGTCCGCACATCGAGCAGAACTCCGCTGTTTTGTAGATATCGGCCGGTAGGGTTTCGTCGTGGTACTCGCGAGCGCGATCGGGATCGAGGGATAGCTCGAACTGGCGGTTCCAGTCGAAATTATACCGAGCTGCCGACAATTCGTCATCGCGATCGCGCGCCCCCGGACGGTGACGGGCGATATCGGCAGCGTGGGCGGCAATTTTGTAGGCAATCAAGCCATTGCGCACGTCTTCGGCATTGGGCAATCCCAGGTGTTCCTTGGGTGTCACGTAACACAGCATCGCCGTCCCGTGCCAACCGGCGATCGCCGCCCCGATCGCCGACGTAATATGGTCGTAACCGGGGGCAATATCCGTCACCAACGGCCCCAAAACGTAGAAAGGCGCTTCCGAGCACTCTTCCATCTGCTTTTTGACGTTGAACTCAATTTGGTCCATGGGCACGTGTCCGGGCCCTTCTACCATCACCTGCACGTCATGTTCCCAGGCGCGGCGGGTCAGTTGACCGAGGGTTTTCAGTTCCGCCAACTGCGCTTCATCGGAGGCATCGTGGGTGCAACCGGGACGCAGGGAATCCCCCAAACTGAAGGAGACATCGTACTTTTTAAAAATTTCGATGATGTCGTTGAAATGGGTGTAGAGGGGGTTTTGCTTGTGGTGGTGCAACATCCACTTGGCAATAATCCCGCCCCCGCGCGAGACGATGCCGGTGATGCGGCTGCGCACTTTGGGCAAATGTTCGATCAGGATACCCGCATGGATGGTCATGTAATCGACCCCCTGCTGGGCGTGCTTTTCGATGATGTGGAGGAAGTCCTCGGGGGTGAGGTTTTCGATGTTGCCATGCACGCTTTCTAACGCTTGATAGATGGGAACCGTGCCGATGGGAACGGGGGAAGCGTTGATAATCGCCGTGCGGATTTCATCGAGATTGCCCCCGCCGGTGGATAAATCCATCACCGTATCCGCACCGTATTTCACCGCTAGGTTCAGCTTTTCTACCTCTTCGTTAATATCGGAAGAGTTGGGAGACGCGCCGATATTGGCGTTGACTTTGCATTTGGAGGCGATACCGATTGCCATCGGTTCGAGGTTGGTGTGGTTGATGTTGGCGGGAATAATCAACCGTCCCCGCGCCACTTCCTCGCGAATTAAGTCCACCGGCAGGTTTTCCCGCTGGGCGACGTAGTGCATCTCTTCGGTCAGCAGACCCTGACGCGCGTAGTACATCTGGGAGACGTTGGCTTGTCCCCGGCGCTTAGCAACCCATTCTGTTCGCATATGTCGTATCCTCAATTAACAGCTTCCCTCCGCCGGTATTAGCCGGACTCAGGTTCTAAGGGTGTAATCTCAGCCCGATGGCGCGGGCACCCCTAGCTCGATCGTTGAATTCTACCGCGTCGATCGAGATGGGAGAATTGGTCGATCGTAATTCGTAATTTTCTGTAATTTAACGTCAGTTTTGGAACGGGGAACGGGGAATGGGGAATGGGGAATAGGGAATAGGGAATGGGGAATAGGGAATAGGGAACGGGGAATGGAAAAAAACGATTTCGCGTTATCCCCTAGAACAAAGCGATCGTCGTTTCGATCGACAAGTTTTAGAATTGTCAATGTTAGAGTCTTCTAAAATCGATTGCCTCCCTTGATATGACTCCTCTTCTCCCCCAATTTCAGATTATCGAAGAAACGGAAACTCGACTCGTTTGCTATAAAACGCGCGGTCTACTCTCCAATCTTTTTTTGATGTTCTGTATGGCTTTTTTTGGGGGAATCCCGTTGGGGTTGCTGGTGCTTATTTCCTCGGAATATGGAATCATGACCCTATCGTGCGATCGCATCGAATCCCAACTCGTTGATTGCCGCCTCTCCCAATCTGAATATCTCGGTTTTGTCGAAAGGGTTAAAGATAAACCTGTCGATAGCGTTGTCGATGCCCAATTCAAATCGGCAGAATGGTTAAATGGAGAAGGAGGCGGTACTCGCAAAGTTTGGGTCTCTCTAATTACCCAATCGGGAAGCGAGCGCTTGTTTGAAACTCGATATGCGATCGAGTCGGGATATACTCCCTCTTTTCACGTAGAATTTATCGAAACCTTCAAAAGCTTTATTTATTCCCAAGAGTCATCGTTTTATTTTCAGGAAGATACGCGCTTTAGTGGCGGATTTTGGGGAGGCGTTCCTCTCTTTCTACTTTATCCCCTCGTTGCAGTTTTTGTAATTTACATTGCGATGCGATCGCAAACGATTATTTTCGACAAAGAGAACGATCGATATACTCGTCGGATTAAAACGGTTTTGGGAACTCGCACCCAAACCTATCCCCTCAACGATATTTCCTCAATTCAAGTGAAAGAGTTTCGCACTCGTCGTTTTGGGAAACAATATCAGTTAACGATCGCGCCTCACGCCGGTAAAGCCTATAAATTTCCAGGAATCAGGAACCCGAAATGGGTTCGAGAGATAGCCGATCGAATGCAGACGTTCCTCGGTTTGGTTGAATACTAAGTTACCGTAGTTAGACGGGTTTGGTTACAGCCGTTTTCGCAGGTTATATCAAGTTCGGATAATCACTGACAAAAAGCACGATTGTGCTGAATCTCTCCCCCAGCTTCCTCAGCTCCCCCTGCTCATTTCACGGTGAACTATAAGTATTCAACCGAACTTGATACTATAGACTCCTAGAATCAATATGTAGGGTGGGCAGTTCGATCGCTTGTATCAGAGTGCAACCTCCACACCAAAAACTGCCCACCAATCCCTCCGGGTGTCTACCTTTAGCCAAAAATGCGATCGGTTCGCGTCAATGCTTTCATTTCGACAAACACTCAGAGTCGGAAGGGTTTCTCGATTTCACAAGACTGAATAACCGAACGGATCGGGCAAAATTAAAGAAAAATCAACTCGGGAATCGGACGTTCGTCCATTTTGACGCCGGGGTAGAATGCAGGGTGCGAGCTTATCCAAAATCTAAAATAAGCATTTATTTGGTTTCGATCGAAGGTAAACCCCGGTCGGGGTCATCCTAACAAACCCAAAACTTCACTCATCATCGAGCCACCTGAAACCGTCGGGTGACCAACGCAATACCGCCACCGCGAATCGTCAGGGCCGAAACCCAGTAGGCCCCTTCATCCGATGAAGCCCGCCCGAGTTTGTACACGCCTCCGGCCGGTAAGGCTTCGAGTTCGATAGTGGGAACGTTGAGATATTCTTCCACATCTACGTTTTGTTCCACGGCCGCCCCAATGAGGAAGTCGGTTTCGAGCGGTTCGCGGACGATCGCGTCGAAATTATATCGCGCGCCGGGAAACACCTGTTCTGGGAGAAAGACATCTAAGGTGGGGGGTGCGTCTCCGGAGGTGAGTTGAGATTCTTCGAGGAGAACTTCCTGATAGACGATGCGATCGTTGGCGTAGCGCTGGCGAGACTGCATCGTAGCCTCTAAGGCGAACTCCCGATTGGACAGCGTTTCGATGCCGGTAATATAAGTTGTGGTCTCGGCAACGATCGCTCCAGTTTCATCGGTTTCCCAGGACATTAACTCCGTGCGATAGCTTAGCTCGTCGAAGCGCTGCCAAAACTGCTCTAACGCTTCTTCGAGAGTGTCGCGGGTCAAGCCGTCGGCATGGGTAAAATCTTCGCCGTAAAACTTCAGAACGCCATCCATATCTTCTTGGGAAGCCGCTTCGTCGATTTTTACGAGCAGTTCCTGGAGTTCCGGGGGTGCCGTTTCGGGGGGGTTTGCCCATGCCGGTTCCATCGAAAATCCACCCAGGGCACCGATCGCCAGACCCAGCATCGAAGCCACCCATCGATGGCGACCGGGGCGGAACCGGCTGCTAAAATTCGATCGAGAACTTCCGAAATTCCAGGAAAAGCCAGTGGAGTTACCCATTGAGTGATACGTTGTGTATTTGACTCTCATTATCATAGCGGAGCAGATCGGCTAGTGGCAGATACCTCAAATTCGACACAAACCCCGAAGCGTTTGCTCGTCGCGGCTAGCGGTACGGGCGGTCATTTATTCCCCGCGATCGCCACTGCCCGACAACTGAGCGACTATCACATCGAGTGGTTGGGAGTTCCCCACCGCTTGGAAACCAAACTCGTGCCCGACGACTATCCCCTTCAGACGATCGATGTCGATGGGTTTCAGCAACGTTTGGGTTTGGGAACCCTCAAAGTTTTTGCTCGGTTAACTGGGGCGATTCTCACCTGCCGCCAACTGCTCGCGCGGGGAAAATTTCAGGGCGTCTTCACCACTGGGGGTTATATTGCCGCCCCCATTACCCTCGCCGCCAGAACGTTGGGATTACCGGTGATTCTCCACGAATCGAATGCCATGCCGGGGAAAGTGACTCGCTGGTTGGGGCGCTGGTGTAGTACCGTTGCCGTTGGATTCGATCGCGCCGCCGAATATCTCAACAATGCCAAAACTCTCTGCGTCGGTACTCCCGTTCGCCCGGAATTCCTCGCTGAAGCCACCTGCGATTTGCCCGTTCCCCCGGATGTTCCCCTGATTGTAGTGGTGGGGGGTAGCCAAGGAGCGGTGGCGGTGAACCAGTTGGTGCGTCAGTGCGCCCCGGCGTGGTTTGAGGCGGGGGCTTGGATCGTGCATCTCACCGGAGATAATGACCCCGATGCCTTGAGTTTGTCCCATCCGCAGTACCTGGCGATGCCCTTTTATAACCAGATGGCAGGATTGTTGCAACGAGCAGATTTAGCCATTAGCCGTTCCGGGGCGGGAACCCTCACCGAGTTAGCCGTCACCCGCACTCCGGCGATTTTGATTCCCTATCCCTACGCCGCCGACGACCATCAGTTTTATAATGGCGATATCTTTGCTAAAACCGGCGCGGCGATGATGTTTCGCCAGGAGGAGCTGACACCGGAATTACTCGATAAGCAAGTGTTGGGGCTACTTGCCGATCGCGATCGACTCTCGCAAATGTCGGAGAAAATGGCGCAGATGGCCGTTCCCGACAGTGCCGATCGATTGGCCCGGTTGGTGCGAGACTGGGTGGAAGAGTGCAATGGACAATTGACAATTGACAATTGACAATGGGTCAGTTGCGACGCTCTTCCCCTCTAGAGGGCAAAGCATTTGGATATATAGCCTTACGTATTTAGGTTAGGACAGAGCGAGCAGATTGGCGATAGTTTAGACTCTTGTTAAATATGGGTTTGAGCCTAGAGAGGTTCATCCTCACTGATGTCCTAACGCATTTGTGTAGTGCTAGATTGGGTTTCGTTTGTTGTAGAGTTTATTGCCCAAATACTTATTGTCGGTTTTGACGGAAGTTAAAAACACGTGAATTCGGAATAAGCTTAAACCCCGATCTTGCTGTTACTGATTTTAGGTCTCAAACCTGCATGATTTCGTTGAGGCAGTTAAAAATCGACTCTTAACCCGAACTGACGTTAGAAACCATTTCGTGTTAGTTTTTCCCTTTCACATTCCTGCGTCACTACTATTGCGATAACAAGATATGTTGAAAATTGTCGGTACCACGCAAGCTGCGAAAATATTAAACATCTCCACCGCTCGATTGCGAGTCCTCCTCAAATCGGGTCGAGTCAGAGGTGCTTACAAAACCGGTAGAATCTGGTTGATGCCTCTGTTTGCGGGTCAACCCATCATCGATCGATGCGATCGGGGTCCGAAGCCAACTTGGCGCGTGCGCAGAAAACCCGCGAAAACCATCGTCCACGTGAACTCTCACATCATTAGCCACAATCAAAAGACCCAAGAACGGCTGCCCGTGATTACCGTCAAAAAGGGCGATTCCAATATTTACGGGCATCAAGTGGAAATCCCCGGAGGCTGTCGGGTGGTGTATTCTCCCAAGAGTCGGTGCGGTGGAGCCAAGGTCTGGATTGAAAGTTTTTATGATGTGAAGGTCATTTCTTGGGAATGATGGGGAAGGCTCCAGAAGAACCTCCTTGACCCATGTTGGGATTCGATCGAACTTTTGCCTTGATTGTTGTCGCCATCGCCCTGATGCTCGTGCTTTGGGGTCGCCTTGACCGAGCGCCGGCTCCCATCGAATCGAGTTCGGTATTTGCCCTCGACTCGGGGGATTTAAGCGGGCATTGGATCGTCAGTGCCGATCGCGCCCGAGGTTTAATCGAGGCGGGGGCAACCCTGCTCGATGCTCGATCGTCTCGATTTCCTCCCATTCCCGGCGCAGTTCCCGTACGGTGGCAGGATTTCTCCCAACCCGACAATCCCGATCGCGGCAAACTCCTCGCAGACGATCGCCTTTTAACGGAGAAACTGCGGGAAATCGGCATTTTCAACCATCGACCGGTCGTTGCCATCGGCGATCCGATTCGGGGGTGGGGGGAAGAAGGACGCATCGTCTGGATGCTGCGCAGTTTGGGACACTCGCAAGCGGTATTGGTCGATGGCGGCGCGGCGGCTTTGGCGCAGTTGGATGTGCAGGCAACAAAATCTTCGGCTGGGGACTTTACCATCGAACGCCGAGAACTTTGGAGTATCGATCGCGAAACCTTGCATCGGGGATTGGAACGGGAAAATTGGGTCGTTATCGATACCCGCGAACCCCGCGAATATGCGGGAGAAACCCCCTACGGCGAAACGCGCGGCGGTCGGATTCCCGGTGCGGTGCATCTGTATTACAAAACCCTGATGGACGATCGGGGGAAGTTATTCGATCGCCCAACGATTCTCTCTATGTTGCGAGAAAAAGGGATTACTCCTGAATCGAGGGCGATCGCCTATTGTACCGGTGGGGTGCGATCGGCTTGGCTGACAGCTGTATTGGTGGATTTGGGATTTGAGGTGAAGAACTACCCGGGTTCGATGTGGGAATGGTCGGCGGATGAGGCGTTGCCGATGGAGCGATCGTCTTTGCCAACTTTGATGACTAAGGTTCGATCGATAATTTCGACATCGTAAATCTTGCCCATGACAGCTATAATTTTTTCGGACTTTGGTGTTCCTCGCTCGGGTCGATCGTTTTCTGAATACCGATCCCAAAACTGTTCTATCCCGAATAAAGTTAAAAATAGATCGTTGGTCTGCAAAGAGTATTCGTAAAACTCAGTCTAGATTGAGAGAAGCTTCAGAGCAATTTTTCTCAATACCGAATCCAAAAAATCGTTAAAATCTTCATCTCCCTCTTTGTTAGGATAGAGAACTGTTTCTCGAATCTTAATCTGCTCTTCACGTTTTACAATCGTCCAGAGACCATGTGTGGTAAAAATAGCATCTCTTCCTTTAAATGAAGGATAATTTATGTTTTTTTGAAAAATACCATTTTCTTGAATTTCTAAATAAGTATATTTCGTTTCACTGTCATAATACCTAGCAAAATAAGGATAAACCCATCCAATATAAAATTCTGGATGCCGTCGATATTTATTAATTGGCTTTCCTTGCAAGTAAATATTATTGATTTCTGCACTGCTTAATCTGAGTTCGAGATTTAATTTTTCATCTTTTGAAGCTAACTCTATGAAACGATCGACTTTATTTTTGCTGTTCGAGTAATCTTCTAAAGAAGTTGGATGTACGGGGAAATTTTCTAATCGTTTCGGTAGCTTATATCCTTTCCACAAAGCTAGACGAAGGGTGATATTGGAAAATACGGTTCGGAAGTGAATAATCCAAGAGGCTGGTATGAGTAAGATTAAAGGTTTAAGCTCGCCATTTCCTGGGTTTGAATCGAAGAATATAACAACTAAAACGATAATTATCACACTCATTTGTTTCTGTTACCCCTAAAATGAATATAGACTAAAATATTTTGGTCTCGATCGCACAGAGCGCAGATAACTTGAAAAAAGTATCGACATCGAGCGAAATTGTTCCATTACATATCGATTAGACATCTGGTGGCAATAAAAAATTAGATCGATGTCTATACCGAAATTATAAATTTCTTCTCCCTTAACCTTTTTCCATTTTCAACCAGATATCTATGATGAACAAACTCGAACAAGCCCAACAAACCTATCAAGCCTTTCCCGATCGATTTCAAAGCCTAATTTTAAGTACCGTCAGTCCGGAAGGCATTCCCAACGCCAGTTACGCCCCCTTCGTCCGAGATGCCGACAAAAACTTCTATATTTACGTCAGCGGTTTATCCACCCACACCCAAAATCTACACGCCAACCCGATCTCCAGTATTCTCCTGATTGAAGACGAAGCCCAAACCACCCAAATCTTCGCCCGTCAACGACTGACCCTCGATTGTACGGCGATGTTACTCGATCGAGAAAGCGAAAATTGGACGCAAATCGCCGATCGCTTTACCGATCGCTTCGGGGAAATCGTCGGTGTCCTGCGAGGTTTAGCCGACTTCCGCATCTTCCAACTCACCCCCACCGGAGGACGCTTCGCCATCGGTTTCGGTGCCGCCTACCAAATCGATCCCGAAAATCTCGATCGCCTCACCCACATCAAAGGGTAATTGAAGAGTTTGGGATTTTTCTCCCCCCGCTCACATCCACCGGAGTCTAAAAATATACCTTTGTAAACTGCCTCTCTCCTAAGAAACACCCACTCAAACCCCTATAGTTGAAGGATTTTCCTCGAAGTATTTCTTCCCTCCTCGACTGACACATTCGTACTCGTCCTCACCGCGTCCGGAGCGTCCGGAGCGTCACCGTATAGCTAAGCGCAGGGGGCTTAGGACACTCAATTGGCGACCACTTTTGCATGACCCATTTGGGGTTTGTGCGTGAATTTTTGAGCGATGGAGTGCATCCCAATTTATTCGTCCTAACTGCTATGCGCTTAGCTATATCAGTCAAATGCTGCCCACAGTCACTGTTGGGTATGATGTTAAAATACCAATCCCCCTCACCTTGGGTGAAATTGCCCCCGGCTTATGTCAGAGCTTGACCCGAAAATCCTTTTTCCCTTCCCCCTCGACGAATTTCAGTACGAAGCGATCGCTGCCCTCAACGCCGGAAAATCCGCGATCGTCTGCGCCCCAACCGGGTCGGGAAAAACTCTGATCGGAGAATATGCCATCCATCGCGCCCTATCTCGGGGACGGCGCGTATTCTACACCACCCCCCTCAAAGCCCTCTCCAACCAAAAACTGCGAGACTTCCGCCGCCAATTCGGGGACGAGAAAGTGGGACTGCTCACCGGGGATATCTCCATCAATCGGGATGCACCGGTCCTGGTAATGACCACGGAAATTTTCCGCAATATGCTCTACGGCACCCCCATCGGCGAAGTCGGCACCTCCGTGATGGGGGTAGAAACGGTGGTGCTCGACGAATGCCACTACATGAACGATCGGGCGCGGGGAACGGTGTGGGAAGAATCGATTATCTACTGCCCTCCCGACATTCAACTGGTGGGTTTATCGGCCACCATTGCCAACAGCGACCAACTCACCGACTGGATCGGGGAAGTCCACGGCCCCACCGAACTCATTTATTCCGATTTTCGCCCCGTCCCCCTCGAATTTAGCTTCTGCAACACCAAAGGACTCTTCCCCCTCCTCAACAAGCAAAAAACCAAAATCAACGCCAAGTTGCAACCCAAACCGGGACAGCCCAAACGCAAGGGAAAACGCCCCGACCCCCTCGCCATTAGCTACGTTCTCGCCAAACTGCGCAAGCAAGATATGCTGCCGGCGATTTATTTTATTTTCAGCCGTCGGGGGTGCGATCGCGCCGTCAAAGAAGTGGGCAACCTGACCCTCGTCAACGAATACGAAGCCCAGCAACTGCGCGAGCAAATCGATGCCTTCGTCGCCCGCAACCCCGAAGCCGTTCGCCCGGAACAACTCGACCCCCTCTATCGGGGAGTTGCCGCCCACCACGCGGGGATCCTACCGGCATGGAAAGGGTTAGTGGAACAGCTTTTCCAACAAGGCTTAATTAAAGTCGTATTTGCCACGGAAACCCTCGCCGCCGGGATTAATATGCCCGCCCGCACCACGGTCATTTCTAGCCTCTCCAAGCGCACCGACGAAGGACACCGCTTGCTCAAAGCCTCGGAATTTTTGCAAATGGCCGGACGGGCGGGACGGCGGGGAATGGACGAGCGGGGGTACGTGGCGACGGTGCAAACTCCCTTTGAAGGGGCAAAAGAAGCCGCTCACCTGGCTCTAGCAACGGCAGATCCCCTGGTGAGTCAGTTTGCCCCCACCTACGGTATGGTACTGAATCTGCTGCAAACCCACACCCTCGACGAAGCCAAGGATTTGGTCGAACGCAGTTTCGGTCAGTATTTAGCCACCCTGGATCTCAAACCCCAACAACGGGCGATCGCCGATTTAGAAGCGGAACTGGCAACGGCCCGATCTTGGTTGGAAAATGTCGATCGCGATGTGCTCAAAAACTACGAAAAATTAAACGAACGCCTCAAAGAAGAACGGCGCATCCTCAAAACCCTGCGCCGTCAAGCTAACGATGTGCAGCAGAAATCCTTGGTGATGGCTCTCAATTTCGCCGTCTCCGGTAGCATTCTCAGCCTCAAGACTCAGCGGGGGAAGGCTTCCGAACCCCTACCGGCCGTGTTGGTGAGCAAAACCAAAGGATCGGGACAAGCACCCTATCTGGTCTGTTTGGGGCAAGATAACCGCTGGTACGTAGTGGCGACCAAAGATGTGGTGAGTTTGCACGGGGAATTTCCTCGGTTGCAGGGGGTGGATGCGATCGAACCGCCACCGGATATGCCCCTCAAACCCGGACGTTCTCGCCAGGGGAACCCGGAACTCGCCCCTCTGGTCGGTCGCATCCCACCCGTGCCACCTCCGGAAAAAGCCCCGGAAGTCGATCGCTGGTTGGAACGAGTCGAGGAACTCGAAACCGAACTCAAAGAACACCCCGCCCGCCAGTGGGGCGATCCGATTTCGCTGCTCAAACGAGATAAACGAGTCGAGCGATTGCAAACGGAACTCAACGATCGCCAAGCCAAAGTCAAACACAACCTCGCCCGCCACTGGGAAGAGTTTCTCGACTTAATCGAAATCCTCCATACCTTTGGGTGTTTGCAAGACTCCCTCGCTCCCACCCCCCAGGGAGAATCCACCGCCGCCATTCGGGGAGATAACGAACTGTGGCTGGGTTTAGCCCTCACCAGCGGTCAACTCGACGATCTGGCCCCCCACCATTTTGCCGCTGCCTGTGCGTCCCTGGTGACCGAAATTTCCCGTCCCGACAGTTGGACGAATTATGCCGTTTCTCCAGAAGTTTCCGAGGCATTGCGGGGATTGCGGGGAATTCGCCGCCAGTTATTCCAAGTTCAGTACCGCCAGCAAGTGAACCTGCCGGTGTGGCTGGAGCGAGAGTTTTTGGGACTGGTAGAAAATTGGGCCTTAGGGGTGGAGTGGTCCGAACTCTGCGGCAATGCCAGTTTGGATGAAGGAGATATCGTCCGCATTTTACGCCGCACCCTCGATTTCCTCTCCCAAATTCCCCACGTTCCCCATTGCAGCGATTCGATTAAACAAAATGCCTATCGAGCGATGCAACTTATCGATCGCTTCCCGGTGAAAGAAACGAATTAAGTAATAACGCCATGTGCAACTTATACGATCCAAAACCTGACTATACGGGGGGAAAGGGGAAGGGGAAAAGGAGAATTTTTCGACTCGCTCACCATCCTTTCGAGCGCTTAAAGTTGCACACCGAGTAATTCAGTAATCAGTAATCAGTAAGGGAAAATACTAGTTTATTCGAACGTAAAAATAAACCCGTTTAAAGCACTATTAACTTCGTACATTTTACGACTAAATTAATTAGTATAAAGTGTTTTTTTAGTTTGACATTAATTAAAGACCGAACTTTTAAACAGGTGGTTTCACACAATATTTTTTTGGTAAACATAAAAAATAAAATAACTAAAAACAAAAAAAATATCGATTAATATTTTTGTTCGTCTATCCTAATTCGTGTAGAAAATTAAAAATCACTCGAACCACTTTAGATTATAGAGTGCCTAAACAAACGATCGCTGATTACTTATTACTTATCACTGATTACTTTTTCCCCACTCGGAGGCTGCCCACTGAATGGTAAACCAAGCGCACATCGCGATTATCGATCGAGGCGTAACGATATGGAATATTTGGAAACAAGAAAATCTCGCCATTCAAATTGATTTGAACAAGGCCAACTTGACCGATCTCGATCTGAGGGCGATCGATCTCTCTCGGGTGGAGATGATGGGAGCTTCTTTGAGTCGATCGAATCTGAGTGGTGCGAACCTAATGGGGACGAATTTGGCTCGGGCGAACCTTTCTGGGGCGAATTTGAGAGGGGCAGATCTGAGTTGGACCGATTTGAGGGGAGCCAATCTCAGACGCTCGAACTTCGAGCGCGCGCTTTTTCGAGGGGCAACCTTCGGCAACACTCAACTCACCCGTGCGAACTTCCAAGGCGCGGATTTAAGAGGAGCCAACTTGCGATCGGAAAATCTCTCGGGGGCTAACCTTAAGAGCAGCATTCTCTCTCAAACCAATCTCAATGGAGCGGATCTCCATGGTGTCAACCTCATGGGGGTCGATTTGCGTCAAGGGAATCTCAGCGGCGCAAATCTCAGAAATGCCTATCTCTGTCATGCTAACCTCCGAGAAGCGGACTTGAGTAGCGCGTTTTTGAGTCGGGCTTTTTTGGGGAAAGTGGATTTGCAAGAGGTCGATTTGCGGGGGGCTTTTCTCAAAGATGCCACTCTCGAAGGGGCGGATTTGCGGGGGGCGGATTTATCGCTGGCGAACCTGCAAGGGGCGAACTTCCGGGGGGCGAACTTAACCGGAGCAGATTTGAGTGGCGCGCGCGCGTTCGGGGCGAATTTTACGGAGGCAACCCTGACGGGAACTTGTCTCCAAGATTGGCAAACGAATAGCGCCACCCGCCTGAAAGGTAGCATTTGCGAGCACGTTTACCTGCAAAAAGACGCTCGAAAACGATACCCCCACGGAAAAAACTTTGCCCCTGGGGAATTTGCCCGTCAGTTTCAAAAAGTTCGGGAATTACTCGATCTGATGTTTACCCATGGAATTGATTGGCAGGCATTTGCGATCGCCTTTCAAGATTTACAAATCAAATACGGTGACTCGGAAATCTCGATTCAGGCGCTAGAAATGCAAGAAGATGGAACTTTGGCGATCCGCATCTACGTTCCTTCCGAAACCGATCGCGCCGCACTTCTGGCCCGTTTCGAGCGCGATTATCAGGCTGCCATTTCTGCTTTAGATCAACAGTATCGATCGAAATCTCAAGTGGGTGACGAACAAATTCTCCAGTATCGGCAACACAGTACCGATTTATTGGAGTTGGTGAAGTGGGCAAGAGAGCGATCGCCTTTTTAGATTTTAGATTTTAGATCGAGTTCCGATAATCAGACATCCGATCGAAATAAAAACTAAAATCAATTTCGAGACCGAAGTCTCCCTTTCCCCTTCACCCTTCACCTTTAACCCTTTTCCACCAGATGTCTACT